>JBKPRM010000225.1:0-2536 GCA_046734555.1 Actinomycetota bacterium
ACCCCGCTGGGTCGCCGGTTCGTCGTGCATCACTTGTCGACGGAAGGAAGCGACGCGATCGACGCGGGCGACGACGTGACGCTGACCTGGCCCGTCGAGGACACGTCGATCCTGCGCGTCGGCGCGGCCGAGCGCGTCCACCCCTTCTGATAGCCCCCCGGGCGGTCACCCGACGAGCATCTGGGTTCCCCGCTTGACCAGCTGATCCGCGACGATCTCGCGCTGGATCTCCGACGTTCCCTCCCAGATGCGGTCGACGCGCACCTCCCGCCAGAACCGCTCCGCCACGTTCTCGCGCATGTAGCCGCGGCCGCCGAAGATCTGCACCGCGCGGTCCGCGACCCGCCCGGCCATCTCGCTCGCGTACAGCTTCGCCATCGAGCACTGCGCGTGCTGGATCTTCACGTCGATGTCGGCGTCGATGTTCTCGGCGAGGCGGTACGTCATCAGCCGGGCCGCCCAGAGCTCCGTCAGCGAGTCGGCAAGCATGTGTGAGATGGCTTGGTTCTCGATGATCGGCCGGCCGAACTGCACCCGCTCCTTCGCGAATGCGGTCGCCTCCTCGATCAGCCGCTCCGCGGCCCCGCAGCACCGCGCCGCGATCATCAGACGCTCGTATCGGAACCAGGCGTAGGTGAACGCCATGCCGCCGCCTTCCTCGCCGATGAGCTGCGCGGCAGGGACCCGCACGTCATCGAACGCGACCAGCGCGTGCGTGTCCGGGTACGTGTGTGTGTAGCGCGGTTCGCGAACGAGGCGCACACCCGGCGTGTCCTTGTCGAGCACGAACAGCGCGTGCTCTCCCTCGTGGTCGCCGCCGACGATCTTCGCCTGGAAGAAGATATGGTCGGCGCGGTTGAACGACGTCACGTGCATCTTCTCGCCGTTCAAGACGTAGTCGTCGCCGTCGCGGCGAGCGGTCGCCTCGATCGCGTCGACATCCGACCCCGCCCCCGCTTCGGTGATCGCGTAGCACTCGCTGCGCTCGCCGCGGATCGCCGGCTTCAGCCACCGCTCGATCTGCCCGGGCGTCATGACCTCGGGCGCCCACGCGGCCGGCGTGTGGAGGCACCACCCGAGCGCGTTGGTCACCCGGCCGATCTGCTCGGAGACGAGCACCTGCTGCAGCATCGTGAACCCGCCGCCGCCGAGGTCCGTCGGCAGGTTCATCGCCGAAAGGCCGAGCTCACGTGCACGCTCCTCGTGCCGACGGTGCTCTTCGGGCGGGATCTGGCCGTCGTGCTCCTCGGCGTGCTGCTCCCAGGGGATCAGGTCCTCGTCGACGAAACCTCGGGCACGCTGCTGGATGTCCCGGTCGGCCTCGGAAAGCGGATACGTCGTCATGGGCGGACGCTACCGCAGCGGCGCGGGCGCTCGATAGACGGTCAGGTCGGCCCGGCGTCGCCGAGCACCGCAAGCGCTTCCCCGAAGATCGCCATGCGGTCGAAGTCGCGCGGCATGTCGGAGCGCTGGTGTCCGGCAACGATCGTGATGTCGCGCGATGGACACGAATACGCCGACGTCCCCCAATAGCCGTCGTGGCCCCACCACGTCTCACCGTCGATCTCCACCCGGAACAGGAACATCGCCGCGTTGTCGACCGGATCCTCGGCGGTGAGCGGCGCGCGAGGCACTCCCTGCAGGGTCGTCGTCATCGTGCCGAGGGTCTGCGGTGCATGGAACACGTCGTTGCGGAGCAGCGCGCGGAAGAAGCGGCCGAGGTCGCGACACGTCGACATCAGGCCGCCCCCGCCGTACAGGTCGACCGACGCGTCCATGTCGGCGACGTCGATCTCGCCCTCGTATTGGTGCGACAACGGCGGCAGGTCGGGAGGTTCGGGCTCGACGGTTTCCTGCCAGGTCGTCGTCATCCCGAGCCGCTCGTAGTCGACCAGCTCGCGGATCGCTGCTCCCATCGACCGGCCCGTCTCACGCTCGAGGACCTCGCCGACGAGACAGGCGCCGGTGTCGGAGTACCCGAACACCGACCCCGGTGGCCCGTAGGGCTTGCCATGCGTCACCGCCCAATCGATCTGCTCGTACCGCGTCCACCGCCGGCCGGGGTCCTTGTGCACCTGCGCGGTGAACCCGCCGGCGATCTCGTCCGTGTACGCGTCGGCGGCGAAGTCGTAGATGCCGCTCGTGTGCGTCAACAGATGCCGGAGCGTGATCGCCGCGGTGTCATAGCCGCCTGCCCGGAGTAGATCGGCGTAGTCCCCCGAGAGCAGCTCGTCGACCGAGGCATCCAGCGACAGGCGGCCATCCTCGACCAGTCGCAACGCGGCCGCCGAAACGAAGGGTTTGGTCACGCTCGCGATGCGGAACCGAGACCCCGGTCGCAGTGGAGCGCCAGTCCGGAGATCCTCGAACCCGGCGGTCACCTCGACGTCGACGTCGCGGCCGGGGGCAAGCACCAAGAGCAAGCGGCCCGGCATGTCCGGCCACGCCGACACGTCGGCGTCGACCAATCCTTGGAGCTGGGCCTGCAGGCTCATGCGGCGAACGGCGCCAGGGCGGTCCACGGCCGCGTCTGCTC
>JBKPRM010000226.1:0-7437 GCA_046734555.1 Actinomycetota bacterium
GGTCTGGTCATGCGTCACGAAGATCGTCGTCACCCCGAGGTTCGTCTGGATCCGGCGGATCTCCGAGCGCATCTGGACGCGGAGCTTCGCGTCGAGGTTCGACAGCGGCTCGTCCATCAGGAACGCGCGCGGCTCGCGGACGATCGCGCGTCCCATCGCGACCCGCTGCCGCTGACCACCCGACAACGCCTTGGGCCGCCGGTCCATCAGCTCCGAGATCCCGAGGATCCGTGCGGCCTCCCCGACGCGCTGCTCGATCTCCGCTTTGCTCTGGTTGCGGATCTTCAGCGCGAACGCCATGTTCTCGCGGACCGTCATGTGCGGGTACAGCGCGTAGTCCTGGAACACCATCGCGACATCGCGGTCCTTCGGCGGGAGCTCGTTCACGATGCGATCGCCGATCGCGATCTCGCCGCGCGAGACGCCCTCGAGGCCCGCGACCATCTTCAGGGCCGTGCTCTTGCCGCATCCGGACGGCCCGACGAACACCATGAACTCGCCGTCGTCGATCGCGAGATCGAGGTCGGAGACAGCCTCTGTGCCGTCGGGGTAGACCTTCCCGACCTTCTCGAAGGTGATCGTCGCCATCGCTTGCCTACTTCCCTCCGGTGAGCGTGAGACCGCGGACGATCCACTTCTGCGCGAGTGCGAACACGATCAACACGGGGATCACGATCAGCACCGACGCCGCCATCACCAGGTTCTCCTGCGAGGAATGCTGACTCGAGTACCACGTGAGGATGATCGGGAGCGTTCGTTTGTCCTGCTCGGTCAGGACGATCAGAGGCCACAGGTAGGAGTTCCAGTTGAACATGAAGGTGAGCAGGCCCAGCGTCGCCAGCGGTGCGCCGAGCTGCGGCAGCACGATCGATCGGTAGATCCGCCATTCCGATGCGCCGTCGACGCGAGCGGACCAGATCTCGTCGCTCGGGATCGAGATGATGAACTGTCGCATCAGGAAGACGGCGAAGGCGTCGATGAAGGACGGGATCACCAAACCCCACAGGTTGTTGAGCAATCCCAACTGCAACAGGATCAGATACCCCGGCAACATCGTGACCTGCTCCGGGATCATCATCGTCGCGAGGATGAACCAGAACATCGGCATCTTCCACCGGAACTCGAACTTCGCGAAGATGTAGCCGAGCAGCGACGCGGTGAACAGCGTCGCGATCGTGTTCGCCACCGCGACGAACGCCGAGTTCCGGTAGAACGTCGCGAGGGGCAGCTCGGGATCGCCGAGGATCGTCTGGTAGTTCTCGAGGCTCGGATGCGCCGGGAAGAACGTCGGGGGGATCTGTCGGACCTCCGCCTCGGGCTTGAACGACGACAGGATCATCCAGACGAACGGCAACGCCGCGACGATGCCCAGGATCGTCAGCACGACGTAGAGGGAGACGCGGCCCGCGCGGTGCGCGGTGGGCCGCTTCTCCCGCCGCCGCTCCGGTGGGGCGGCGAGGACCTCGACGGGCCGGTCGGTCGTCGTCGCCATCTCAGTACTCCCACCGGGTGCGAAGCATCCGCGTCTGCAGCAGCGAGATCACGAGCACGATCAGGAACAGGACGACCGACACCGCTGCCGCCCAGCCCATCTGTTGGTATCGGAACGCGTTGCGGTAGATGTCGAGCGACAACGAGAGCGTTTGGTCGTCCGGTCCGCCGTCGGTCATCACCTGGAAGAGCTCGAACACCTGGAACGCCGAGATCATCGTCAGGATCGACGCCAGCAGGATCGTCGGCTTCAGCAGCGGCAAGGTGATGTGCCGGAAGATCTGCCACGGGCTCGCGCCGTCCACCCTCGCGGCATCCGTCACCGAGCGCGGGATCGCCTGCAGTGCCGCGATGAAGATGACGAGGTTGTAGCCGATGTCCTGCCAGAGGTACGCGACGATGATCGCGAGCAACGCGACCGGGAGGCCGAAGAACACGAGGTTCGGATCGGAGATCCACGCGATCACGGTCACCTTGCCCGTGAGCTTCGTGATCAGCCCGTTCAGGAACCCGTTCTGCGGGTGCAGCAGGAACCCCCAGATGATCGCGACGCCGACCGAGGACGCGAGCACCGGGAGGAAGAACACCGTGCGGTACGCGATCCGGGCCCGTTCGTGCGCGGACTCGATCATCGCGGCGAGCGGCAGCGTGATGCACAGGTTCAGCGGCACGACGAGGAAGGCGAACAGCAGCGTGACCTTCAAAGCCGTATGGAACTGCCGAACGTCGAGGGTGGCGTCCGCGGAGAAGTCGAACATCTGCCGGTAGTACTGGAGCCCTACGAAGGGGTTGTCCGCGCCCAGCCCCAGGAAGGGCGTCCCCGCCCGCCGCGGGCTGAAGTTGAAGAACGACAATGCGAAGGCCCAGGCGATGGGCAGCACCATGAAGAGCAACATGAAGGCGATCGCCGGCAGCGTGACCGCGGTCACGAACCGCTTCTGGGCGCCCTCGCGGCCGCCGAAGAAGCGCCGGTGCTCGGTGGTCAGGGTCGCGCTTGCCACGTCGCCTCCGCGATCACATCCGTCGCCTGGAACGCGAGCTTGATCGACACGGTGCTACTCGTTGAACGTCTCGTTGGCCTCTGTCTCCATCGCCTTGAGCGCGTCCGGGATCGACTCGTCGCCTCGGAGCGCCGCCAGACCGTGCTTGTAGATGATGTCGTAGTAGAGCTTGTCGCGATCGGGCAGCTGCCCGACGAACCGCGCGTTGGGCAGCACCTCGAACCACGTCTTGAAGTGCGGGAACTCCTGGATCAGCTCCTGCTTCGCCGAGCCCTCCGCGTTCTCCTTGAGAGCGGGGAGCGTGCCCGATGTCAGGTTGAAGTTCTTCGCCTGCTCGGCTTCGAGTGTCGCGAACCGCGCGAAGTCCCACGCGACGGCGGCGTTCGGGCTCTCGTTCGACACGGTCAGCCCCCAGCCCGAGTCCGCGACGAACTCGCTGGACTTCTCGAGCGGCGGCAGCTTCGCGTAGACGGTGTTCGCGACGATCTCCGGATAATCATCTTCGTAGTCGGCGACCGCCCACGGCCCGACGAGCCCCATCGCGCACAGCTGCGTGAAGTAGCAGTCGCCCACCCAGTTCGACTCGTCGTTGAACAGCACGGGGTCGATCGCTCCTGCGTCGACGATCGACTTGAGCAGGCCGAGCGACCGCTCGCCCTCCGGCGTCGCGAAGGTGAAGGCGGTCCCGTCGGCGTTCATGTAGTTGCCGCCGGCCTGCAGGATCAGCGACAGGAACGAGTGCGCGAGACCGTCGCCCGCGGTGAAGTGGTACCCCGCTCGCGTGATCTTGCCGTCCTGCACGACGGTGAGCTTCACGGCGTCGGCGATCAGGTCGTCCCAGTTGTCCCACCCCGTCGTGCTGGTGCCCGCTGCCTGAGCCATCTGCGTGTTCACGAGGATCGCGCCGTACTCCACGTTGGATTCCTGTGGGAGGCCGTACAGCTTGTTCCCGCCGCACACGTACCCGCCGAGGGGGCCCGGGTAGAAGGCCTTCTTCGCGTCACTGAGCGTTTCGACGTCGGTGGGGACCGTGGCGAGGAAGTCGGAGTACGTGCACGTCCACGTGCCGAACATGTGCAGGATGTCGGCGCCGTTGCCCGCCGGTAACGCGGTCTGGAGCGTCTGGATGTAGTCGTCGTAGGCGAACGTCTCGAGGTTGATCGTCACGTCGGGGTGCAGCTCGTGATACGCGGTGGCGGCGTCGACGAGCGCCTTGTCGAACGACTTGCTGCGGTGCGCCCACATCGTGAGCGTCACCGGTCCGCTGCCCGAGTCTCCGCTGGCGCCGCTCGATTTCTCTCCGAAGGTGCACGCGGTTGCGATCAACACGATCGCACAGGAGCTGACGACCCATCGCGCAACCTTCGACCGACCGAAGACGCTCATGGTTCTCCTCTCTCCGGCGCTTCCCGCCGGACTCTAGGGCCGGAGCGAAGGCCGACGCAACGGATCCGTATCGTGGGGTGGCCGAGCACGGGCGGTGTATCGTGCCTGACCGTCACCCCATGGACCCGACGCGTTCGTTCCTCCGGTCGATCGATCTCGTTGTCGGCGACGGCCGCGAGCTGCCCGACTCGCCGAAGCGGTTCCCCGACGGTGCCTCGTTCCGGATCGAGATGCCGAGCACCGAGGGACCACGGGTACTCGAGGCGGCGCTCGACGAAGGGCAACGACGCGATGTCCCCATCCATCGCGTGAGCCAGGGGAGCGGCGCGTCCCTGCTCACCGGCGCCGAGCTGGATGAGATGGCGCGGCTCGCGCGCGATGCCCAGGTCGAGGTGAGCCTGTTCGCGCGGCCGACGGCGTCGTGGGGACCGGGCGGCAGCGCACGATCCGAAACCGGCCCCGCGATCGCGGGGGCCGTGTCCGGCGCAGATGGGCTCGTGCACGCTCTCGATGACGTCCGTCGTGCCGCGGAGCATGGGTTCCGCAGCGTGCTGATCACCGACATCGGGCTTCTCGATGCCTTCTCCGAGATGCGCGATCGAGGCGTCATCCCGCCCGACATGCAGGCCAAGGTGTCGGTGATGCTGCCGATCGCGAACCCCGCGACCGCCCGTGTGCTGGTCCGCATCGGGGCGAACACGCTCAACCTCGTCACCGATCTCTCGATGGCCGACATCGCGGCGATCCGCGCCGTGGTCGACGTGCCGATCGACTTCTACATCGAGGCGCCGGACGACGCGGGCGGGTTCGTCCGGCACGCCGAGTTGCCCGAGCTGATCCGTGTCGCCGCGCCGGTGTACGTGAAGTTCGGCCTGCGCAACGCCCCGAACCTGTATCCGGCCGGAACGCACCTCGAGGCAACGGCGATCGCGCTCACCCGCGAGCGGGTCCGTCGCGCGCAGCTCGCGCTGGAGCTGCTGGATCGCTCGGGCTCGGGCGCGGAGATGTCGAAGCCCGGCGCGCCGGACCTCGCGGTCCCGGTCCCACGCGATCGATAGCGCCGTCACGTCTTCTCCTCCTGCAGCACCACCGAACGGGTGAGGTGGCGCGGATGATCAGGGTCGAGGCCGCGCGACTCCGCCAGCGCGACCGCGGTCCTGTGGATGAGTACGAGTTCCGCCATGGGGTCGAGTTCACCGATGCGCACCGTCGCGCCCGTCGCCGCGACGTCGTCGGCGATGCCTGGGTCCGGGGAACCGAGGATCCACACGAGGCTCGAGGGGCCGGCGACGCTGATCGGACCGTGGCGATATTCCATCGCGGGGTAGCTCTCGGTGTGCGCTTGGGCCGACTCCCGCAGCTTGAGCGCAGCTTCGTTCGCGAGCCCGACGCTCCACCCCGCGCCGAGGAAGACGAAGTGGTCGAACGCGCCGGGGTCGTTCGGGAGCGGCATCGCGACGGCGCGCTCGGCGTCGGCGATCGCGCCGCGGAGATCCTCGCCGAGGTGCGTCCGCAACAAGGCGAGGGCGCTCGTTGCGAACCGCGTCTGCACGATCGAGCGCTCGTCGGCGAAATCCAGCACCAGCAGGTGGCCGGCGAGCTCGGCGGCGGGAGAGTCTGCGACGGCCGTGATCACGGTGGTGAAGGTGGCCTCGCGCTGCATGCGCTCGATCGCGCGCAGGGCCTCGGTCGTCGTGCCGCTGCGCGTGATCACGACCGTCCGGTCGATCGGCCGTTCGATCGGGAGCTCCGTCGGCGTGAACGCGTCGGTGACCCCGAGCGCCCAGTGCAGCTCCGCCCTGCGCGAGGCGTAGGCCTGCGCGATGAACCAGCTCGTGCCGCAGCCGAGCGCAGCGACGCGCTCGCCGGCGTAGGGGAGCGCGAGCGTTGACTCGCCCGCGAGCTCAGCGGCCTGACGCCAGCACGCCGGTTGGGAGGCGATCTCCTCTCCGATCAGGCTCATCTGAGCGGGAGGCTAGTGCTCGTTCGTGTTCGAAGTCAATCCAGAACGTGCATGAACGCGCACCTTGGAGGTATCGTCCGCTCGTGCACCAGGCAGAGCGTTTGTCGGCGATCCTGGCCGACCTGTCGGCGGACGGAAGCGTCGAGGTCGCCGAGCTGGCGTCGCGGTTCGCCGTTTCCGCGGCGACGATCCGCCGCGACCTCGAGCTGTTGGAGGAGCAACGGCTCCTGGCGCGTACCCACGGGGGCGCCGTGACCATGGGCGTGTTGTACGAGCTGCCCCTGCGGTACAAGGGCGCCCGGCACCAAGACGAGAAGCGCAAGATCGCGCACGCCGCCGCCGCCGAGATCGCCGACGGTATGTCGGTCGGACTCACCGGCGGCACCACGTGCACCGAGGTCGCGCGGGAGCTCGTCGATCGCGAACGCCTGACAGTCGTGACGAACGCCTTGAACATCGCGAGCGAGCTCGCGGTGCGCCCCAACCTGAAGCTCGTCGTCACCGGCGGCACCGCCCGGACGGAGTCCTACGAGCTCGTCGGCCCGCTCGCCGAGCAGTCGCTCGCGGGTCTGCACCTCGATCTCGTCGTGATCGGTGTCGACGGCATCGATGCCGAGGCCGGGTGCACGACCCACCACGAGGTCGAGGCGCACACCGATCTCGCGTTGATCGAGCGCGCGGATCGCGTGATCGTCGTCGCCGACTCTTCGAAGATCGGCAACGTCGCCTTCGCGATGATCTGCCCGGTCGACCGCATCGACACGTTGATCACCGACCGGGGCGCGAACATCCGCGCCCTGCGCGCGTTGCGTGAGGCGCGCGTCACCGTCGAGACGGTCTGATGCACGACCTGCCGCTGCGCGACTACCGACCGGTGCCGATGGTCCGGCGCGCTCTGACCGATCTGCCTCCCCGGCCCCCGGCGCCGATGATCGACGCGCACAACCACCTCGGCCGGTGGCTGCGGAGCGCGTGGACCGTGCCAGACGTGGGGGCGCTCATCGACATGATGGACGAGCTCGGCATCGAGGCGATCGTCAACCTCGACGGTATGTGGGGCGACGAGCTCGACGCGAACCTCGACCGCTACGATCGCGCGCATCCGGGTCGGTTCGCGACGTATGCCCGCTGGGACGCCCGGTGGTTCGAGCTCGGCGCGTGGGACGAGTTGGCGGCACAGCTCACCGATGCGTTCGACCGTGGCGCTCGGGGCCTCAAGGTCTGGAAGGACCTCGGGTTGCATCTCCGGGACGACGCCGGCGAGCTCGTGATGCCAGACGACGCGCGGCTCGACCCGAGCTGGGATGCGGTCGCCGCCGCGGGTGTCCCCGTGACGATCCACGTCGCCGATCCGGTGGCGTTCTTCCAACCGTTGGACGGACGGAACGAGCGCCTCGAGGAGCTGCTCGCCAACCCCGATTGGTGGTTCGGCGATCGCGACCGGTTCCCGCCGTTCGAACGGATCGTCGAGTCGCTGGAGTCCCTGATCGCGCGACGGAGCGACGTCACGTGGATCGGTGCGCACGTCCTGTGCAATGCGGAAGACACGGCGTGGATCGCGCGCATGCTCCGGACGTATCCGAACGCGCACGCCGA
>JBKPRM010000227.1:0-7028 GCA_046734555.1 Actinomycetota bacterium
GAACATCCTCGTCTTCGTCACCGACGATCAGCCGCGAGAGCTCATCACCATGCCGAAGACCCGCGCGTGGTTCGGCGATGGGGGCACGAACTTCACGGATGCGTGGGCGACGACGCCACTGTGCTGCCCATCCCGATCGTCGATCTTCTCCGGACGATACGCGCATAACACCGGCGTGCACACGAATAGCTCACCTGAAGAAGTGCAGGCGTTCGATCAGCAGGCCACCATCCAACGCGAGCTGCACGACGCCGGCTATCACACCGCCATCACAGGCAAGTACCTCAACTCCTGGTACCTGGCGCAGTCGCCGCCGTACTTCGACCGGTTCTCCTTCCGCACGAGCAGCGCCGACTACTGGGACCCGAAACTCAATGTCGACGGCACGGTCAAGAGCGTCGCCGGCTTCGAACCGGACATCCTCAGATCCTTCGCCAACTCCTATCTCGACGACTTCGAAACCGACGACGCGACGCCCTGGTTCCTCTACGTCGCCACGAGCGTGCCGCACAAACCGTACGCGGCCGCGACGCGGTATCAAGACGCTCCGGTCCCGGGGTGGGACGGGAACCCGGCTGTGTTCGAGACGGACCGCAGCGACAAGCCGGCGATCGTCCGGAAGCAGACCGACACCTTCGCCACGGGGTCATCTGTTCGTGAGCAGCAGCTCCGCTCGCTCATGGCCGCCGACGACCTCGTCGATAGCGTGATGTCGCACACGCAGGCGCTCGGCGAACAGGACACGCTCGCCATCTTCCTGTCGGATAACGGATTGATGTGGGGCGAGCATGGCGTGGCGGGCGACAAACGGCTCCCATATCCGCAGTCAGCCGGCGTCCCGATGCTCATGCGGTGGCCTGGGCACGCAGCCGCAGGAACCACGGACAGCCGGTTCGCAGCCAACGTCGACATAGCCCCGACGATCGCCGACGCGACCGGCATCACGTTCGACTACCAGATGGATGGCGCTTCGCTGTTGCAGCCTTCGACGCGCGACGCCCTCCTGCTCGAGTACTGGCGAAGTCCGGACAACACCAACTTCCCCGGCTGGGCGTCGATCGTGACGCCCACGAGGCAGTACACGGAGTGGCTCCAGGACGACGGAACGACCGTCACGTTCCGGGAGTACTACGACCTCATGAACGACCCGTGGGAGAACGAGAACCTGCTCGCCGACGGGACCCCGGCGAACGATCCCGACACGACGTCGCTCGCGACGCGGTTGCATGCCGCCCGAACGTGCGTCGGCTCTTCCTGCGTGCTGCGACCTGCGGCACCCGACCAGAGGCCGCCGACATCCCCCACGTCGCTCATGGCATGGGAACGGATCGATGGCATCGGACTCGCCTGGACGGCCGCGGTGGATGACGTCGCGGTCATCGCCTACGACATCTACCGAGATGGTTCCCTCATCGCGACCACCAGCGGTGCGACCAGCACGGTCGATACGTCAGCGCCGCTCGACGTCTCGAGTGCGTACGCAGTCGTCGCTCGGGATGCCGCGGGACACGCGTCGCCGGCGAGCGATCCAGTGGCGGCCCGCCGACCACCCCTTGGAACCTGGTTCGTCGACGCGTTCGAAACCGGAACCCTGACCGCGTGGAAGAACACGGGCATGAGCGTCGTGACAGACGCCCACAGTGCTCGGTGGGCCGCCCGCGCAACGTCGACGGGAACCGTCTCGTACGCTCGAGCCACCCTCCCCGGCCTGGTCAACCAGGCGTTCGTGCGAGCCTGGGTGCGCGTGGACGCGCGCGGGTCGTCGACCGTGACCCTCCTCCGGCTCGTCAAGGCGGACAACACCGGCCTACTCGAGGTCGCCCTCAAGTCGACGGGTCAACTCGGCTATCGGAGCAACGCGACGGGCAAGTGGCGATGGAGTTCGTCCCTGGTCCCGAGCCAGGCATGGACCGAGATCGAGGTGCAGGGCGTGATCGGTTCGACCGGCAGCGCACAACTGTGGTTGGACGGTTCGCCCGTCATCTCGCGCACGGAGAACCTCGGAACGGCACAGATCGCGAAGGTACAGATGGGCGACAACACGAAGGGCCGCAGCTTCGACGTTCGCTTCGACGACGTCGTTGCGGCGCCTTCGTTCATCGCCTGATGACGCCCCCTTTACACCGTGACGACGATCTTGCCGGCGGCATGGGGCTCATGGATCAGCCGCACCGCCTCGGCCGCGTCGGGTAACGCGAACGTCTTCGCGACCAACGGCGTCAGCTTCCCCGCGTCGACCATCTCCCCGAGGGTCTCGATGTCGTCGCCCTTCTCCTTGCCTGTGATGCCGACGAGGCGCTGGCGCGTGAACAACGAGACGATCGGCGCGCGCACCATCTGGCGACCGATGCCACCGGTCCAGTTACCGCCGCCGTCGCCGCCGACGATCACGAGCGCGCCGTCGTTCGTCAGTGCGCGGCGGAGCTTGCGGAGTGGACGCCTGCCGGCGGTGTCGATGATCACGTCCCACTGGCGACTGCCGTCCGTGAAGTCCTCGCGCGTGTAATCGATCACGTCGTCAACACCGAGTGAGCGGACAACATCGGCGTTCTCCCCGCTGGACACCCCGGTCACGTCAGCACCGAACGCCTTCGCGATCTGCACCGCAAGCGTGCCCACGCCGCCGCTTGCACCGATGACCAGCACACGCTGCCCGGGCTGCACGTCGGCGACATCGCGCACGGCCTGTAGGGCCGTCACCCCCATGATCGGCAGCGCCGCCGCCTGCTCGAACGAGAGTCGCCCGGGCTTGCGAACGAGCTTCGACGGGCTCCCGGCGGCGTACTCGGCGAACGAGCCGTCGACGATCCCCATCACCTCGTCGCCGGGCGCGAACTCCGTCACGTTGGCGCCGACCTGGTCGACCACGCCGGCCACGTCGCGGCCGCGCGGCGCCTTCCACATCCGGCGGAACTCCGGCACCGGCCGGGCGATGTACGGCTTGCCCGCCATGATGTGCCACACATCCGGCCCGGCGCCGGCCGCCCGAACCTTGATCAGCACCTGATCATCGCCGATCACCGGGGCCGGAACCTCCCGGAACTCGAGCGTGTCCTCGTCTCCGAACCTGTCCTGCACGATCGCTTTCATGGCCAGTCCCCCTGGGCCGCAGCCCTTCCCCTCCGTGGCGCTGGTGTACGGCGTACACCCGATGGCCCGACTCTACGTGTACGGCGTACACCTGTCAAGCTCGACCTTCCGACGGAGGGAAGGGGTCCCCATGTCGACCACGCAGCTCGGAAGGTTCGAGGACGTCCAGGTGGGCGTGCGATTGAAGATCGCCTCGCTCTGGATCGCGATGCGGTCAGTCCGTTCGCCCGTCGCAGGCGTGGGCCGCGTACCGCGCATAGGTGGATCCGGGAAGTCGAAGGGCCCCGCGTGCTGGAGGACGCGGGGCCCTTCGCTGTGCCCGCTGTCAGCGGCCGGTCCCGCTAGGCGTTACGGGCCTGCGCCGGACGGCTCACGTTGCCGGCGTGATCGACGGCGAACACCGAGACCGACAGGGGCAAGGTCGGGTCGAGATGGTTGAGTGTCTCGGTCTCGCCGGCGTGACTGGACCCGAAGAACTGCGTCGTCGGCAACGTCGGAGCGATGGGTCCCATGGAATAGCGCACGACCGCGAAGGCGAAGTCCGACGAGGGATTCGTCCAGTTGACGACCGCGCTCTGACCATTCGCCGAGCGCGTGACGGACACGCCGCTCGGGATGGCGGGCGGCGTCGTGTCGGGGCCGGGCATGCGATACCTGATCTTGCCGTGCAGCGCTGCGGTTCCGCCCTCACAGTGCTGCACGAAGTCCAGCGACACGTACTTCATGGAGGTGCCGTCGAGACTCACCGCGATCTTGTTCACCGTGAACGTGCCCGTGATCGTGTTGCAGCCACGGCCGTTCCCTGACCAGTCCATGCCGGCGCCGTTACCGTTGAACGGGTAACGCGTCGCGTCGAACGTCGTCCCCGGCGCCAGCACGTCGCCGCTCGGGGCCTCGAAGTCGAACGTCCACCAGTCACCGTTGTTGCCGTCGACCGAGCCCGACAGGAAGTGCCAGTCGCCCGACGCCGATATCCGCGCGTTCGTCGGGTCGTATGAGTGATCGCTCCCGCCGCCGACCCAGTCACCTGCGTCGCTCTTGAGCGTGATCGATGTCCTGCCGCCGATGCCGGAGCTCGCGAGCGGCACGCGGCGCACGACGCCGTCGGTGGTCGCGAGCTTCAGATCGCCGAGCCTCGGGCCCGCACCGTACGGCGTGAAGCGCACCAACACCTGGCAGATATCACCACCGACGAGCATGACGCCGGCGCACGTGTCCACGCGGATCTCGTAGGTCCCGGGTTGGGAGCCCTCGATGACGGCCGGCGCCATGGTCACGCCGGGCGATCCGTTGGGCGCGACCACATCGATCGGGATCACCGCGGAGTGGACCCCAACGTTCGTGTCAGGGAACCAGACGTCGTTCGAGGCGGCGTAGAAGGGAAGGCTCGGGCTCGGGATGCGGTACATCACCTCTCCGAACAGCGCGGGGTCGCCACCTTCGCAATGTTGTTCGTAGAGGATCCAGAGCGCAGTGATCGCTCCGGTGTCGTCGGTCGTGATCTGCCGCACGTCGAAACGACCCAAGATCTCGTTGCACCCGCGACCGTCACCGTCGATGTCGATCCCGGCGCGGCCCGCTTCGCGGAACGGCGCCCGCTGCGCGTCGAGATACGTCTGCGGCTTGAGCTTCTTGCCCGGAGGCGCCGCGAACGTCATCGAGTACGAGTCCCCGGACGTACCGCCGCTCACGCTGACCGTCAGGTAACCCGCGTTGCCGGAGACCTTGATCGAGCCGAGGGACGGCGTGAACAACCGGTCGGCCCCGCCGCCGATGTAGTCGCCGGTGTCGCTATACATCGTGACGAAGGTGCGGAGCCCGGCCGCCGAGGCGATGGGAGCAGACACAGCCAGCCCCGTGAGCGCGAAGGCGAGCGAGGCGAACACGGAGACCACACGCAGCTTCGGCATCGCGACCTCTCGGGTTCGGGGAAGCGCGACTGTAGCTGAGGGTTACGGCGCGGTCCATAGGACCGAAGGCCTGAAGCATCGCAGGGCAGAGCGCGTGTACGACGTACACTCGTTCCTCGGATGGCGAAGACAGAGCTCGAAGCCCGGACACCGCTCAGCCGCGAACGCGTGCTTGAGGCGGCGGTAGAGCTCGCCGACCGAGACGGAGCGGAGGCCCTGAGCATGCGCCGCCTCGCGGCCGAGCTCGGCGTCGTCCCGATGGCGCTCTACAAGCACGTCGCCAACAAGGAGGAGCTGCTCGACGGCATGCTCGACGTCGTCGTCATGGAGATCGAACCGCCGCGCACCGGCGTCGGATGGAAGGCCGCGGTCCGCGAGCGGATCCTGTCCGCGCGACGCGCGTTGCGCCGCCACCCGTGGGCCTCGCGCGTGATGGAATCGCGTACCGCACCGACCCCGACGGTGATGGCCTACATGGACTCCATGATCCAGATGTTCATCGACGGCGGGTTCTCCATCGACCTCACGCATCACGTGCTGCACGCGATGGGCAGCCGCCTGATGGGCTTCACGCAGGAGCTGTTCAACGACCAGACCGACCCCGACACGCCGATCCAACCGGAGATGCTCGAGCAGATGGGCCAGGCGTACCCGTCGATCTTCCGTCTGTACAAGTCGATCACGCACGACGACGAGTCGGTCGTCGGCCTTGGGTGCGATGACCAGGTCGAGTTCGAGTTCGCCCTCGACCTCATGCTCGACGGCATCGAACGAGCGAGGTCAAACTCGGATGCAGCGATCGGATCCGACGTCCCGACCGCCGAGCCACCCTGAGGGCGCGCGAGCTTCGTCGACGAGCCGCCGGGGCGCGTCGGGATGCTGAATAGCTCGAACGGGGCCGAAGGTCAGATCGTGTTCACGGACGGGATCGTGTAGGCATCCGCATCGTTGTTCAGGCAGTCCCAGTCCGAGAAGTACACGTCGACGTCTCCGGGCGTCGTGAGGTCGGGTGCGAGGGTGAGGTCGTTCCCATCGATCCCTTCATCCATCTCGTAGATGGTGGTCGGCGTGCCGCCGGCGATGTTCCAGCGATCGATCTCGACGAAGAGTCCGCACCACGTGTTCGACGACACGTAATAGACGTCGCCGGTCGTCTCATCCATCGCCGCGCCGTACCGCGAGTACGGCTTGTCCTTGCCCGGCACGGTCTGCGTTCCGCCGCCGATCGTGAGGACCTTGACCTCACATGCAGATGTCTTCGGTGAGCAGACGGTATAGACCGCGTGATGCTGCCCGACCCAGTCGGGCCGCAGGCACGAGCACTTGAAGCCGACCGAGGCGATCCGGTCGATCGAGCCGGAGTTGCGGTTGTAGAGCATCAGCACGCGCGCCGTGCGCGTGTTCCGCACGAACATCACGAACCGGTCCGACGCAGCCGGCCAGTATTCCCACGCCCTCGTGCTGACGTGCGGGACCTTCGTCCGCTTCTTCGTCGCCATGTTGTAGATGAAGATGTCCGAGCTGGAACGCGTGTACTGCTGGTAGACGATGCTTTCGGTTCCCCAGATCGGACGAACGTGCGCCGCTTGCGTGCCCGTGGCGTTCACGCGGCTACTGCTGCCGCCACTGCGCAGGCTGAACCTCGCGTCGTAATGACTCGGGTTCGAGGCACTGTTCTGCGTCCATGCCATGTACGTGGTGGTGGCAGAAGGATCGAAATGGTCCACGTTCGCCACCACCTGCACCGGTGTGGGCGTCGGATTCACGGCCCAGGCCGGCAGCATGGTGGCGAAGACGATGACGGCACCGATGCCGAGCGATATCGAGCGCTTCAAGGCCTCTCGCATTCGCGCTGAGGACCGCATCTTCGCCCGCGAGGCGGTCGGACCGCAAGCCCGGGTAGCGAAGAGGTGGCCCTGCAGGGGCCACCTCTTCGAGCCGAGCGCGGGGTGGAGCGTGGGCCCAGCGCGTTCGCGCTGGGCCCACACCGCTTGGGGGGGGTTACTGGCCGCCGACCGAGATCGGCAG
>JBKPRM010000228.1:0-5109 GCA_046734555.1 Actinomycetota bacterium
GCTCGAACCTGTCCACCACACAAGATCTCGAGGGTTTCGACGTCGAGGCCCGTGACGGGTCGATCGGAGAGATCGACGAAGCGACCAACGAGGTCGGCGGTTCCTTCGTCGTGGTCGACACCGGACCGTGGATCTTCGGCCGCAAGGTAGTCTTGCCGGCCGGCACGATCGAGAACATCGATCTCGACAACCGGAAGGTCGTCGTCGGGTTGACCAAGGACCAGATCAAGAACTCGCCCGAGTACGACCCGGACCGGTTCGATGACGATTACCGAGGCCGCCTCGGGAACTACTACGCCACGGCGTGACCGGCGAGCGGTTCGGCGTGATGGGCCCGCCCCTTCGGGGCGGGCCCATCGCTATGCGCCTTTGATCTCCCGGATCATGTTTCCGCCGTCGACGACGATCGACTGACCGGTGACATAGGTCGCTCGATCGCTCGCCAGGAAGCGACGACCTCTGCGACCTCCTCCGCGGCGGTCAGAGGAGGTCCTTCGCGGTCAGGAAGTCTCTCGCCACGGTCCCGACGTCTCGGCCGTCGATCACGACCTTGCCGACGAGCGTCGTCACGACGTCGGTGGTGAGCTTCGCGCTGACACCATCGAGCAGCTCCCGCACCTCGTCGTTGAGTTTGTCCGTGCGGATCACCGGTGTGATGTTCTCGGCGTCCTGTAGATGCTTGTCGTCGACGAGCGGAACGAACCCGTTCGCCTCGATGCTCGGGTCGGTGGAGAACAGCAGGCCCACCTGCACGTCGTTGGTCTTCAGCGCGGCGACCGTCTGCGGGCCGCCGGCGTCGAGCGGCTCGAAGTCGTAGAAGAGGATCCCGTACGTGTCGCGGAGCCCCGTCAGGCAGAAGGGGCGCTGCGGGCATTCTGGCGGCGCGCCGAGCGTCAGCTGGTCCGCCACGGCGGCGAGCGACGTCATCGACGTGAGGCCGAACCGCTGAGCCGTCTCGGCGTTGGCCACGAACACGTTCGTGTCCTGGGCCGGCGAGGGGTTCAGCACCGAGATGCCGCTCGCCCTGAGGAGCAGACGGTCCTGTGTTGCGACCGCGTCGGCATCGTTCGAGTGCGAAGCACCCGGGTCGAGGGAGAGCAACAACGACGACAGGTATTCGGGCTTGACGTCGATCTGGCCGGACTCGAGCGCGGACTGTGAGATCTCCCGCGATCGCAGATCGAACTGCCGCTGCACCGTGTAGCCGGCGTGGTCCAGGACCTCGGCGTACATCTCCGCGACGAGCTGGTTCTCGGGGAACGCACCGGAGACGCCGACGACGATCGTTCCCTTCCCCGAGTCGGCCGGCCTCGCGACGTCGGACGTCGTCGAGGTGCACGCGACGGCACCGACGAGCAGGGCCATGGCGGCCAGTCCGCTCCGACTCACGACGACTCCAGCTGCACCGGCGGTTCGTCGGGCGGTTCGTCGGCAACCTCGACGGCGGAGGGCGTCGGGCCGAGCAGCGCGCGCACCGGCGTCTCGCCCTTCCCGCGGATGTCCACCATCTGGATCGGTCCGAACCCGTACTTGTCCATCAGCCCGGTCGTCGTCCACTGCGAGACCAGGACCTGGCCGGGCTCGCCCGCCTCCTGCAGCCGGCTCGCGACGTTGACCGTGTCGCCCCACACGTCGTAGGCGAACTTCCGCTCGCCGATCACGCCGGCGACCACCGGCCCGCTCGCGACGCCTGTCCGCACCTGGATCGGGTCGCCGGACGGCCAGCGCAGGTCCGAGCCGCCGAGGACCTCGAGGGCCATCGCGACCGCCGCGTCGGTGTGCTCGGCCATGGGCACCGGCGCGCCTGCGACCGCCATGTACGCGTCGCCGATCGTCTTGATCTTCTCCAGGCCGTGCCGACCCGCGATCTCGTCGAACCATCGGAAGAGCGTGTCGAGGGCGGCTGCGAACTCCTCCGGTGAGCACCGCGCCGCCTGCTCGGTCGAGTCGACCGCGTCGACGAACAACACGCTCACGTCGTCGAAGGCCTCCGCGATCCGCTCGCCCGATGAGTTCTTCAGCTGCTCGACGACCGCCTGCGGCAGGATGTTCAGCAGCAGCACGTCGGAACGGTTCCGCTCCTGGTCGAGCTCCCGCTGACGGAGGAACAGCTCGCGGGCGAACCGCTCGAGCCAGTACGCGGCGAGGGAGCCGAGCACACCGAACGAGACGAGGTACAGCGTTGCGAGCACCTGACTCACATCCACGATGTAACGAGCCGTGAACGCGTAGGGCAGGTACAGCCCGATGCCGATCAGCGTGGTCGCAACGACCAGGATGAACCGCATCCGCAACAGCGTGTACGTGAACGCGGTGATCAAGATCACGCCGACATAGCCGTACTCCGCCGGCAGCGTCAGGATCTGCGTCGAGTACACGATCCAGACGACGAGCGTCGCGATCACGATCGCGAAGGACGTCCATTCCCAGATGCGGCTGAAGAGCTTCGTGTAGGTGAACGCGTACCCGAGGATGAGCAGCGGGATGAACAGACCGAACCGGAACTGCGCATCGAGCTGTTGATCGCGGATCGACAACATGTAGGGCCGCAGCAAGATCCCCCAGCCGATCCACAGCCCGATCCCCGCGATGAACGCGAACCGCAGCGCGCCGAGGTTGTGATGGAAGCGGTCGTCGCGGAAGGCCGCCTCGAGGGCGGGGTCGCGGAAGCGCAGGCGCAGGCGTGTGAGGCGTTGCCTCACAGAGCTATCGGCCGCGGTGTCTGGTGTCGAGGTGCCGTCGTTCATCGCACACAAGGATCTCGGGTCCTTCAGATGATGCCGGGTACCGGCCGCGTTTGTCAGGCGTCCGGGCCGCCGGGCGCGGCGCCGTTGACCTCGCGCGGGTGACCTCGGTACGTTCGGCACCCCCCGACGAAGGAGCCGCCCGTGCCTTTGATCCGAAGGACCTTCGGAGTCGTCGTGTTGGTGGCGAGCGTTCTCGCGGCGGCAACCAGCGCGGCAGCGGCCGATTGGCGGCAGTTCCGATCCGACGCATCGCAGTCCGGCGCCAACACGGCGGAGACCGCTCTCACGCCGGCAACCGTCGGCGGCCTGACGCCGGCATGGACGAAGGCGCTCGGTGACCACGTCCAGTGGCCTGCGCCGCTCGTGGTCGGCGACGAGACGATCATCTCGTCGGTGTCGACGGTCGCGGCGTTCTCGACGTCGACCGGCCGGCGTCTCTGGAGCTTCTCCGCGCCCGCCGGGTTCCTGTCGAACCCCATCGCGGCGAACTCGAGCGCGGTCTTCGTGTCGCCGGACGAGGGACCGGCGTTCGCACTCGATCTGACGACGGGCGTCCTGCTTTGGCAGCGGGATCTCGGCGGTTCCTACGGCGGCGGGCCGACGGTCACGGGCGGCGTCGTCTACATGCCGGGCGGGATCAGGCTGTACGCCGTTGACCCCGCGACCGGCGCGACCAACTGGAGCGTGGTGGCGAGCGGGAACGCTGCTACCAACATCTCCACTCCGGCCGTGTCGGGCGGCTCGATCGTCGTCAACACCGCCTTCGGCGTGCGCGCCTTCAACCAGGCGACCGGTGCGGCCGTCTGGACACAGACGTTCGGCAGGTTCAATGACACCGGCGTCGCGATCGGGGACGGGGCCGTGTTCGCCGCGGCCGGCCGGCAGGAGGTGAAGCTCGACCTCATGACCGGCGACGTCATCTGGCGGAAATGGCTGCGGCGCGGTAACGACTCCGTTTCGACGCCGGCGGTCGGCGGGGGGATCGTCGCGTTGCACGTCGAGCGGAACGACCCGCGCCGCGAGGTGGTGATCGCGCGTTCCGCCGACACCGGGGAGCGGATCTGGTCCGTGGGATACGCGGCCGGGAACACGCGTGGGTTCCCCGAGTCGTCTCCCGCGATCGCGGACGGCGTGGTGTACATGGGGTTCATGGCGGGCGAGGTCCGCGCGTTGGACGCCACGACCGGGAAGGAACTGTGGGCGTCGGCGCTGGACGGTGACGCTCTCTCGAGCCCCTCGGTCGCGAACGGGCAACTCGAGATCGGGACGTACGCGGGAAGCCTCTACGCGTTCAGGCTCCCGTGAACGGACGATGGACACCCGCGACGGAGGGTCGATGACGGAACCGGTGGTATTCATCAGCCACTTCACGGTCAAGGAGGGGAAGCTCGATGACCTCCGGAACCTGGCCGAGGAGATGCAGGGGGAGCTGGAGGCGGACAAGCCGGGGACCGTCGTCTACCTCATGTATCTCGCCGCGGACGGCTCGACGTTCACGATCGCGCATTGCTTCCCCGACGCGGCGGCGATGGATCGGCATTTCGAAGGCGCGGACGAGCGGAGCGCAGTCGCGTCCGAACTGATGGAGCCATCCGGCTGGGAGATCTACGGCCGCCCGAGCGATCAGGCGTTGGCCACGATGCGCGAGGCGGCTGAGGCGGCCGACGTCACGTTGACGCTTCGGCCGGAGCTCGTCGGCGGGTTCCTTCGGCTGGCGTTTCCGTAGACGCGGACCAGACCTGGGCGACCGCGCGCTGACTCAGCGGCCGTACGGGCCGTCGAGCGACGCGACCCAGGCGCCGCAGCGGGCGCCGAGGTCGACAGCGGCTCGAACGTCGAGACCGGCCGCAAGACCCGTGGTGAGCCCTCCCGCGAATGCATCTCCACAGCCGTACGTGTCTCGGACCGGGCCCGGCGGCGCGACCGCTTCGTACCTGCCGCTGGTCCCGTCGCGTTGTTCCCACCGTCCGCCGGCGCCGCGTTCGGTCGCAACGACGAGGTCGGGGGCGGGTGTCAGGTCGCTATCTTCGTATCGCTCGCCGGGATCGAGCGCGCTGCGCACGAGTGCGTCGAGCGGGATGCTCGCCTCACGAAGCGTGGCGAGGGCACGGGCCGTTGCCGTCAGCACGTGGGCACGGCGGGCGGCGCGCGCGGCACCGACGTCGCCTGCCGTGAAGTAGATGGCGTCGAAGTCGACGTCGTCCCAGCCGAGCCGTTCGTCGCCGCGCGGTCCCATCCGGTCGCCGATGACGGTGATCGTCCGTTCACCGGTGGCCTCGAGATGCACGATCACCCGGCGCTGTGGCTGATCGGCGCGGAACACCGCCTGCACATCGACGCCGAGGCCCGCGAGCTCATCGGC
>JBKPRM010000229.1:0-2696 GCA_046734555.1 Actinomycetota bacterium
GATGGATGCGGTTGACGTGCCCCGCCTCGACGCGGCGGCCTTCGGGGACGCGGCAGAGGAGGCCTACGCCGTGTGGGCGGAGCTCGCCGCGGATGCGCTCGGCAGCTATCAGGCGCTCTACGTGCACATCAAGGGCCCCGACGTCCCGGCGCATGACGGCCGCGCGGAGGACAAGCGCGACGTCATCACCGCCATCGATCGTGCGTTCATCGGCGAGGTGCTCCCACGGATCGATCTCGGCCGCACGGTCGTCGGCGTCCTCGCAGACCACGCCACCTCGTGCCTCCGCAGGGCGCATACGGCCGAGGCGGTGCCGCTCGTCCTGGCCGGCGACGGCGTCACCTCCGACGGTTCCACCTCCTATGGGGAGCACGCCTGCGCTGACGGGTCGATCGGCGAGCTGCTGGGGAGAGACGTTTTGCCACTGGTCACCCGGGTATCGCGGTGACGACATCCCGGGGGGCGGTGGCTCACGTACTTGGATTTGTCCAGCGGAAACGCTTGGCCTACACTCGCCGCGTTCATGAGGGGGAGAGACTGACTTCGTGAGCCAGGTTCAGCAGAGCGAGCCAGTCGTCGAAACCTTCACCCCGGTCGGGGAGGACGATCGCCAGCACGTCGAAGGACGCACCCCCTGGCAGCTCTTCTGGGGACGCTTCCGCAAAGACCGGATCGCGCTGCTGGCCCTCGTGTGGGTCGTCATCCTGATCTTCGCGGCGCTGCTTGCGCCGCTGTTCGTCCGGCTCGTGTCGCACAACGGACCGAACGACATCCGCCCGGAACTGTCCAACGACTTCAACATCCCCGTCATCGGGCCCAGCTCGCAGTTCTGGGGTGGCGTCGATGCACTCGGCCGTGACGTATTCGTCCGCACCTTGTACGGCGCACGCACCTCGTTGCAGGTCGCGCTCCTCGCGACGGCGATCTCGGTCGTGATCGGTTTGGCCCTCGGCTTGCTCGGCGGCTATTTCGGCGGCAAGACGGACACCTTCACGTCGCGACTGACCGACATCGTGCTGTCCCTGCCGGTGTTCCTGATCGCGATCGGCATCTCCGCCAGCTGTGGTGTGAGCCTCAACGGCTGTCTCGGCGGTCTGCTGAAGCCCGGCGCGTGGCTGGTGACGCTGATCATCGCGCTGTTCGGTTGGACCTACATCGCCCGCATCGTGCGCGGACAGACGTTGTCGTTGCGAGAACGGGAGTTCGTGGAGGCGGCCCGTGCCACCGGCTTCGGCCGGCTGCACATCATGTTCCGAGAGATCCTGCCCAACCTCGTCGCGCCGCTGATCGTGTACACGACGCTCCTGATCCCCGTGAACATCATCTTCGAGGCGTCGCTGTCCTACCTCGGGGTCGGGATCCCGCCCGGCACCCCGTCGTGGGGCCGCATGATCGCCGACGCGACCGAAGCGCAGCTCTACCGATTCGCGTGGTGGATGCTGCTGTTCCCGGGACTGATGCTCGTGCTGACGACCCTGGCCTTCAACCTCGTCGGCGACGCGCTCCGCGACGCCTTGGATCCCAGAGCGAACCGCTGATGCGAGCCTCGGAGGGAGGAATCGTCGCACCGTGACAGCAACGTAGACCTATCTGGTAGTCGGATCGCAGAGGAGGAAGACATGCGGAGGAAGAGGTGGGTAGTAGGGATCGCGGCGCTGGCGAGCTTCGCGGTGCTCGCGACGGCCTGCGGTGGCAACTCGACCACCGGGGGCGGGACGGCGTCGGGCACCGCGCAGAAGGGCGGAACGTACCGCACCGCCACCCAGACCCTGAGCAACACGTCGAACTTCGATCCCACGGGTGAGTACTACGGGTACGCGTGGGCGATCTTCCAGAACCTGCTGATCCGCGGCCTGTACAACTACAACCACGTGCCGGGCGACGAGGGCAACACGCCGCAGCCCGACCTGGCGACCGACACGAAGATCTCCTCGGACGGTCTGACCTACGAGTTCACGATCCGCGACGATGTCGCGTGGGGACCGCCGCTGGACCGCATGGTCACGGCTCAGGACATCGAGTACGCGTTCGAGCGCATCAACGATGCCGACCTGGCCGCCTACTACGGCAACTACTACTGCGGCGTGATCAAGGGCATGACCTGCTCGGAGACGAGCATCCACCCGGTCTCGGGCATCGACGTCCCAGACGACACGCACATCACCTTCCACCTCGAGAGCCCGACCGGCGACTTCCTGTACCGGGTCGCGATGCCGGCAACGTATCCGCAGCCCAAGGAGGTCGCGGGCTGCTTCGACTCGGCCGGTGAGTACGGCTCGAACCTGGTGTCCAACGGCGCGTACATGTACTTCGGCGCCGACAAGGTCGACATCTCGGGTGGTTGCAAGACGATCAAGCCGTTGGCGGGGATCAACCCGGACAAGGGCATGACCATCGTCCGCAACCCGAACTTCGACGAGTCCACCGAGGACCCGGCGATGTTCTCGAACTACCTCGACGGGCTGACCGTCGAGATCAACTCCAACGTCGACGACATCTTCCAGAAGATCCAGAACGGGGACCTCGACGGTTCGTTCGCGGACACCCCGCCGTCGACGGTGGAGCAGCAGTACGCGACCGACCCGGCGCTGCAGCAGTACATCCACTCCGATCCGGGCGACCGCACGTGGTACATCACGATGAACCTGTTGGCGCCGCCGTTCGATGACGTCCACGTGCGCAAGGCGGCGAACCTC
>JBKPRM010000230.1:0-4614 GCA_046734555.1 Actinomycetota bacterium
TCGACGAGATCGAGAGTCTGCCGGACGCTGCCCGATGCGTTCCGGATCACGAGTGCGCCGCCGTCCAACCCGCGCGCGAGGTTGACGAGCGCCCACACGCCGATGCTGTCGATGAAGGTCACGTGCGAGCAGTCGTGGATGATGGTCGCGTGCGGGCGAGTGGAGATCTCGGCGATCCTCGTCGCCGTGTGCAGGTCGTTCTCGCCGCTCAGGGCGTAGGTTCCGGCCGAGTCAGCCGGCTGGACGTCGAGCTCGGTCTCGTGCACGGCAAAGGGGATACCCATCTGGGGTGCGCTTTAGACACGGCGTTGTGCTTCGGGGAAGATCCGGCAGCGGACGGCAGATGTTTCGAAGGAACGGTTCTTGTGAACAGCGCCAGGATGGGCGGACGCGTTTCTCGGTTCTTCTCGCAGTTCTCCAACTGGCTCGCGAAATGGATGGGCTCGCACTGGGCCTTCGTGATCTCCGCTGTGCTCGTCGGGCTGAGCCTGCTCGTCTTCGGCGTCGACGATACGAACATCGCGATCAGCATCGGGACGCTGTTGATGGTCTTCGTCCTGCAGAACACGCAGAACCGTGACTCCGCCGCGATCCACCTCAAGCTGGATGAGGTCATCACGCACCTCCATGGAGCACGGGACGAGATCGCAGGTGTCGAGTCGAAGACCCACGAGGAGCTCGAGACGCTTCGCGCCGATCGGGCCGACGCGGCCTCGGTCACGAACCGAAGTCCGGGCTGAGACGACTGGTGGGCCCCCGGGGACTCGAACCCCGAACCTGCGGATTAAGAGTCCGTTGCTCTGCCGGTTGAGCTAGAGGCCCGCAGCAGCTTACCGAGCTGCGGGCCTCGTGACTCGCGAACGATCGCTACGAATGGATCGTCTTGCCGTCGCCGTACACGACCCGCGTCAGGTAGTCGTCGATGCCTTCGAACTTCGACCAGACACGCGTCATCCACTCGGGCCAATCGCGCTCCTCGACGGGATCGTCGAACTCGGACTCGGGCCCACCGTCGGTCGCGAGCGCAGCCAGGTGCGCGGCGGTCGCGAGGTCGCCGGAGCGGCGCTTCAGATCCATCAGGTCCGCCATCGACGCCACCCGGGCGACGATGCCGTTGCCCAGGTCCTCGTCGCTGCCGCGCTCGACGAGCCCGAAGTACGCGTCGCCCATCTCGATGATGTCGAGTCGGCCGGCGGATGTGTCGTAGGTGCTCCGATGCGGATCGAGCTCGCCCACGGGCTCGGCGCCGAGCTGGCTGAGCGCGAGGCCCAGGTTCGCCAGGTTGGCGTCGTCGCCAGGCGGGATCGCGATGTCCACGTCGTCCATCGTGATCCGCGAGCCGTGGGCCGCGGAAGCGAGCCCTCCGACCAAGACGTAGTCCACGCCGTGCGCGCGCAACCCGGCGAGCAGGCGAAGCGGTTCGAACGGGTGTGTCATGAGATCCCCCTCGGTCACAACCCCTATGCAGAGGTCATCGGCCGGGGGGCACCCGATCCTTGATGGGGCGACCGACGGGATTCGAACCCGCGACCTTCTGGACCACAACCAGACGCTCTAACCGACTGAGCTACGGCCGCCACGCGCACGAGCTGTCGTGCCTGGTCACGATACCAACGGTCCCCTCGGGAACCGTGGGACTTGCCTTCCGGCTCGCCGATACGGCACAATCCTGAACGGCCGTTCAAACATTACTATCCAGGGCACGACGGCTCAGGAGGCGAGTCCCACCCATGGCGACGACCGAGTTCGACCTCGGCAAGATCGACGAGCTGATCGCGAGCGAGGAAGCGACGCTCGAGCCCAAGCACCGGCAGAGCATCGAGTACCGCGAGATCGCCAACCGGCACGTCGCCGGCGGCGTCGCCTCGAGCTGGCAGGATTCTCCGCCGCACGCGATCTTCATCGACCGCGGCAAGGGCTCCCACATCTGGGACATCGACGGCAACGAGTACCTCGATTTCCATCTCGGCTACGGCGCGATGGTCGTTGGGCACGCCCACCCGAAGATCGTCTAGGCGATCACGCATGCGGCCGAGCGGGGCACGCACTTCGCGCAGCCGACCAAGGACCTCGACGTGATCGGCGAGAACCTGTCCGAACGGTTCAAGCTGCCACTGTGGCGGTTCGCGAACTCCGGCACCGAGTCGACGCTCGAGGCGATCCGGCTGATGCGCGCGAACACCGGCCGCGACATGATCGTGAAGATCGAGGGGTCCTACCACGGCCATCACGACTCGATCATGTTCAGCGTGCAGCCCGACCGCAACGAGATCGGGCCGCGTGAGCATCCGGTCACGGTGCCCCAGGCGATGGGGATCCCGCAGGCGTTCGCGGACCTGGTGCGCGTGGTCCCGTTCAACGACCTGACCGAGGCGAAGCGAGCGTTCGAGGAGAACCCCCGCAAGATCGCCGGCATGATCCTCGAGCCGGCGATGATGAATTCAGGCGTGATCTTGCCCGAACCCGGCTACCTCGAGGGACTGAAGCAGCTCTGTCACGACAACGGCGCGTTCCTCGCGTTCGACGAGGTCAAGACCGGCGCGACGCTCACCTACGGAGGGGCTGTCGAGGCGTTCGGCGTGGTTCCCGACGTGATCTGCCTGGCGAAGGCGATCGGGGGCGGCACGCCGTGCGGCGCGATCGGCTCGACCGAGGAGCTCTACGGGCCGGTGATCCGCGGCGAGTACGACATGGCGGGCACGTTCAACGGCAACCCGCTCACGATGGCCGCGTCGCGGGCGACCCTCACCGAGGTGCTGACGCCCGACGTCTACGAGCATTTCGACCGGATCGACAAGCGCATGAAGGACGGCTTGTCGGCGGTCGTCGAGAAGTACGGGTTGCCGTGCTACGTCACCGGGATCGGCGCGAAGGGCTCGGTGATCTACTCGAAGCAGCCCGTGCGCGAGTACCGCGACGCGGTCGGTATCGATGAGCGGATCAGCTACCTCGCGTGGCTCTTCCAGCAGAACCGTGGCGTGTTCAAGTCGCCCTGGACCAAGCAGGAGACCTGGACGCTCTCTGTCGCCCACACCGAGGACGACGCGCAGCGCTACATCGCGAACTTCGAGGAGTTCGCCGCCGCGGTCACGTCCTGAGAAGGGGGATCCGGTGGGCGACGCCGACGTCGTACAGATCGATCTCGGGCGCGTCGAGGACCTGACGAAACGCGAGGTCGCGGCGCTCGACGAGAAGCACGCGAAGAGCCTCAGCTATCGCGAGACGGCCAAGTCGCACCTGCCCGGGGGCGTCTCGTCCTCGTGGCAGAGCTGGCCGCCGCACCCGATCTACGTCGACCGGGGGCTCGGTTCCCACGTGTGGGACATCGACGGGAACGAGTACGTCGACTACCACAACGGCTACGGCGTGATGGTGATGGGGCATGCCCACCCGAAGATCGTGGAGGCGGTCCGTGCGCGCGTCGCGTTGGGCACGCATTTCGCGCAGCCGACGGAGGACGCCTTGCCGGTGGCGGAGCAGCTGACCGAGCGCACGGGTCTCCCGTTCTGGCGGTTCGGCAACTCCGGGACCGAGGCGACGCTCGACGCGGTGCGGATCATGCGCGCCACCACCGGCCGGGACCTGATCGTCAAGGTCGAGGGCACCTACCACGGTCACCACGATGCGCTGATGGTGAGCGTGTTCCCATCCGAAGAGGATGCAGGACCCCGGGATCGTCCCAACTCCGTGCCGCAGACGCCGGGGCTGATCCCGGGTACCACCGAGTGGACGACGAACGTCCCGTTCAACGATCTTGAAGCCGCGCAGAAGGTATTCGCCGAGCGGGGCGAGGAGATCGCCGGCATGATCGTCGAGCCGGTGATGACGAACGCAGGCCTCGTGCTTCCCGACGACGGCTACCTGGATGGCCTGAGAGAGGTGTGCCACACGCACGGTGCGATGTTCGCGTACGACGAGGTGAAGACCGGCTTCACCGTGGCATGGGGCGGTGCGATCGAGGTCTTCGGCGTCCAGCCGGACCTGGTTGCCTACGCGAAGGCGCTCGGCGCCGGCCTTCCGTGCGGTGCGATCGGCGGCACGGAGGAGGCGATGGCCAAGGTCATCTCCGAGGACGTGCACCAGGTCGGCACGTTCAACGGCAACCCACTGACGATGGCTGCGGCGAAGGTGAACCTCGAAGAGGTTCTCGTGAAGAGCGCGTATGCACGCCTCGACGAGGTGAACTCGGTCCTACGACGTTGTCAGGACGTGATCGATCGCTATCGGCTCCCCGCATCGATGAAGCTCCTCGGCGCGAAAGGGGCGATCGACTGGAGCGAGACGCCGATCCACGAGTATCGCGACCTGTGGAAGATCGACGATCGCATCCCGCAGCTCGCCTGGCTGTGGCAGCTGAACCGCGGCGTCTTCAAGAGCCCCGGCTCGAAGTGGGAGAGCTGGACGACCTCGATCGTGATGAGCGACGAGGATGCCGAGCGCTACGTCGAGAATTTCGAGGAGATGGCCGAGGCCATCACCCGCTAGGTGCGTGAGTCGCCCCGCACGCCGGGGTAGCCTCGCGCGGTGAGCGACCGCTCCTCCAGCCGCACGACGCCCGCTTGGTTCCCCGAGGTCCTGCAGCTCGGCGGCCGCAGGCTGTTCGTCGTCCTCGTC
>JBKPRM010000231.1:0-4308 GCA_046734555.1 Actinomycetota bacterium
ATCGTGGATCGGTCGGGGCATCCGTGCAGTGTATCGACGGGACCGCTCTGACCTGCGGAACGCGAGTTCCTCGTACTCGTCGAGGAACCCGACCGACCGGTACAGCGAGGCGGCGGCGTGATTGCTCGTGGGCGTGCGCACGATGGCAGAGCTCATCCCGGCGTCGGCGAGGCGGCGGCAGCCCTCGCGCAGGACGCCGCTCGCGAACCCGTGCCGTCGGTGCGCCGGGTGTGTCGCGACGGGCTCGAAGTTGCCGACGCGGCTGACGGGGTCGGGCCACGCGATCGCGCAGGCGGCAGCGTCACCCGACGGCGCCCACGCGACGAGGTCCCAACCGAGCGGGTACGCGGGCGACGCCATGAACGCCCGGTACTGCTCGACGTAGCGGTCGAACGGGCGGTCGACGCCGAAGGCCGCGTGCGTGACCGAGCTGCGCGGCCGGAGGTCGTCCGCCGGCTGCACGGGCCGCACACGTGGGTCCGGTGGCGCATCGAAGTGATCGAGCGGCATGAGGAACCCGAGGAACGATCCGCCCGGGACAGGGAGGTAACCGGCGTCTCGCAGCCGCGCGATACCGGTCTCGTCGTCGTCGCGGACGTATCGCGTCCCGCGCCGGTGTGCGAGCGATCGATCGACCTCGACCCAGAGCTCGTCGGCATCCACGGACGGATCGACGCACTCGCCGACATCGTCGTCGTCGAGCACGGTCCACGCGACGATGGCGCCTCCGCGCTCCCAAACCGTGACGATCTCCGCGAGCTCGGCAGGTGATTTGGGCGGCCAGCCGAGCCACCACGCGAGATCGCCGGGGTGGATGAACGCCGTCGATGGTGACTCACGCAGATCGCGCGCGAGCAGCGCCTGCATCGCTGGGAGGTCCTCCCACCCGCGCCAGGGCCTCCGCTCGATCACCGCTGCGCGAGATGCTGCTCGAGCCACGCGCGAAGCGGCGGTCCGATGTCGTCGCGGTCGAGGGCGAACGCCACCTGCGCCTCCATCGCGTCGAGGGGGTTCCCCGCGTCGTACCTCCCGCGATCGATCGGGAGCGCCCAGACCGGCTCCTGTTCCGCCAGCAGCCCGATCGCGTCGGTCAGCTGGATCTCACCACCGGCGCCGGGCGTCGTCCGCTGCAGCGCCTCACCGATCGAGGGCGTGAACACGTACCGACCGATCACCGCGAGGTCGGACGGGGCCTCGTCGGGGGCGGGCTTCTCGACGATCGACACGACACGAACGAGGTCGCCGTCGGACTCGCCCGGTCCGATGCAGCCGTACATCGAGATCTCACGCGGTCCGACCCGCATCGCCGCGATCACCGACGCGTCGAGCCGCTCCGACGCCGACAGCATGTCTCGCAACAAGGGCACGGATGGATCGAGCAGATCGTCGCCGAGGAGCACGGCGAACGAGCGGGCGCCGATCAGCGGCACCGCCATCGCGACGGCGTGGCCGAGCCCGAGCGCCTCCTGCTGGACGACGAACCGGACCTCGGGGCGGGTCGCGCGACGAACGAGCTCGAGTGCCTCCAGCTTGCCGCGGGCCTCGAGCTCCGCCTCCAGCTCGGGGTCGGCCGCGAAGTGGGCCCGCAGCGCATCCTGTCCGGGGCCGATCACGATGATCACGTCCTCGATCCCCGCAGCGATGGCCTCTTCGACCACGAGCTGGATCGCCGGTGTGTCGACGATCGGCAGCAGCCCCTTCGGCTGTGCCTTCGTGGCCGGCAGGAAGCGCGTGCCGAGGCCAGCCGCAGGGATCACCGCTGTCGTGATGGGCATAGGCGCGCGAGTCTAGCGGTGGGCCGGCCGTACACTTTGGCCGCCATGCCCACCTACGAGTACCGATGCCGCGACTGCGGGCACACGTTCGAGATCGTCCAGAAGATGAGCGACGACACGCTCACGGTGTGCCCGAACTGCGGGGGCGAGCTGCGCAAGGTCTTCACGCCGCCGGCGATCTCGTTCAAGGGTTCGGGGTTCTACGCGACCGACCACGGCAAGAAGGCGAAGCGCTCCGCAGACGGCAAGAGCGACACGGATACCAAGACCGATACCAAGGCCCCCACGAAGGAGTCCTCGAGCTCGGACACGAAGCCCGAGAAGTCGGGCGGGGCGGCGACGACCATCAAGAAGGAGAGCTCCTCGTGAACGACGCCGAGATCGGCGTCTTCGGCGGATCCGGGTTCTACGCGTTCCTGGATGACCCACAGGAGGTCACGATCGAGACGCCGTACGGCGCGCCGAGCGCGGCCGTCACGATCGGGACGATCGACGAGCGCCGGGTGGCGTTCCTGCCGAGGCACGGGAAAGACCACGAGTTCCCGCCGCACCTCGTGCCCTACCGGGCGAACGTGTGGGCGATGAAGGAACTCGGGGTCACGCGGCTGTTCGGGCCAAGTGCCGCCGGATCGCTTCGCCGAGACATCGCGCCGAAGACGTTCGTCGTGTCCGACCAGGCGATCGACTTCACGAAGTCGCGCGCGTACACCTTCTTCGACGGCCCCGTCACGACGCACGTGTCGTTCGCCGACCCGTACTGTCCCGAGCTCAGGTCGGCATTGGTGTCGTCCGCGGGCTCGCTGGGTATCGAGCACCGCGACGGCGGCACGATGGTCGTGATCGAAGGACCGCGGTTCTCGACGCGCGCCGAGTCGAAGATGTTCGCGCAGGTCGGAGGCGACGTGATCGGCATGACGCAGTTCCCCGAGGTCACGCTGGCGCGCGAGGCGGAGCTCTGCTTCGCGAACGTCGCCCTCGTCACCGACTACGACGTCGGCGTCGACGGCATCGCGCCGGTGTCGCACCACGAGGTGCTGAAGGTGTTCGGCGAGAACATCGAGGCGCTGCGCGATCTGCTGTTCGCCGCGATCCCCACCGTGCCTGCCGAGCGCGGATGTGACTGCGGCAACGCGTTGTCCGGGAGCAGCTGATGGCACGGGAACTGGTTCGCATCGAGCTTGCCTTCGTCACGGAGGAGGACGCCGAGCAGCTCGGCGATCGGATCCGGGAGTCGGTCGCGACGATCGTGGGACGTGAGGCGCTCGAGGAGTTCCGGCTGAAGACGATGGCGCTCGGCAAACGGAAGGATCATCTCCGACCGGTCGACTGATGTGCGCTCGCGCACGGTCGGGCGGGCACCTCGCACCTAGCGTGCCCGCATGCGCTGGCCGTCGTTCCGCCGCACGGTCCCGACGTCGTCGAAGCTCCTGTTCGGGGTCGCGGGCGCCCTGTCGCTCGCGTCGTTCCTGGTGGTGCGCGGCGAGGTCGAGCGGGCGGATCAGGCTCGGCGCGCGGCGGGGCCGATGGCCGCGGTGGTCGTGGCTGCGCACGACCTCGACGCGGGCGCGGCCATCGCCCCCGCCGACATCCGCCTCGCCGAGATGCCCGAAGTCTACGTCCCGCCGGCGGCGCTCACGGCGCCCGACGCCGCGATCGGCCTCGTGAGCGCGGCGCCGGTCGACGCGGGTGAGGTGCTCGTCGCGACGCGGCTGGGCGCGAGCGGGTTCGGCCCGACGGTCGGCTCCGGACACGTCGCGGTCACGGTCGGCTTCGTCTCGCTGCCCGCGGGACTCTCGACGGCCGACCGCGTCGACGCGTACGCCACGTACGCGGGCGCGCGTCCGTACACGACCCTCGTCGGCGAGGACCTGCACGTCCTGTCGATCGGCGAGCCAGCAACGGGGTTCGAGGGTTCCCAACCGACGCCGGTGACCCTCGACGTCGACCCCGAGACGGCCCGGCAGCTGCTCCAGGCCGCAGCTGCCGGGTCGCTCGGCCTCGCCGCTCGAGCCGTCGCCACACCGTCTCCATCGCCGAGCGCCGGAGGCTTCGTACCGCCCGGATAGACTCGCCCGCCGTGACCATCCTGCAGGCGATCATCCTCGGCATCGTCCAAGGCGTGACCGAATTCGCACCGATCTCCAGCAGCGGTCACCTGATCCTCGTCCCGTGGGCGTTCGGATGGGACATCGTGCAGGACTCCGCCCTCAACAAGACGTTCGACGTCGCCCTGCACATGGGCACCCTGCTCGGCGCGGTGATCTACTTCCGCGCCGACCTGTGGCGCTACATCCGCGCGTTCTTCGCGTCGTGCCGTGCCCGCGCGATCCGCACGACGGACGAGCGGCTCGCCTGGGCGATCGTGATCGGCACGATCCCCGGCATGCTCGTCGGGGCCGCGTTCGAGTCGGTCATCGAGGATGAACTCGGGCAGCCGATCATCATCGCGGTGATGCTCGCCGTGTTCGGTGTCGTCCTCTATGTGGTGGATCGCGTCACACGGTCCGACCGCGACTTCGACTCGATCGGCCCC
>JBKPRM010000232.1:0-4634 GCA_046734555.1 Actinomycetota bacterium
GTTGCCGACCACGAGATCAGCGCGCTGACCCTGCACGGCGATGCCTGCGCCCACCCAGGCCGGCGACGCGGCGTTCGGGCCGCCGTTGTCGTGCACCGAGTTGCCTGCGATCACCGTCGCCGACCCCGGCGCGCCCACGACGTCGTCCCGACTCTGGGTCACGATGCCTGCGCCGTTCCCATACCACTCGCCGTTCACGACTGAGAGATCGCCGCCCGTGTTGACGCCGAGGTAGCCGACCCCGTTGCCCGTCGCGGTCACCTCGGTGACGACCGTGTCGCAGGGCGCGCACGAGGAGAGGGAGAATCCGGCCCGCGCGTTGCCGCCGGCGAACGAGTGGTCGAACTGCCCGTGCGCCGATCGTGTCGCGGAGAAGCCGTCGCGTCCGTTGCCGAGCGCCGTGACGAACGAGGCCACGAAACCGCTCGCATCGCTCCACGCGAGACCGTCGGCGGCAGCACCCGTGACGGTGAGGTTCTGCACGACCACACCGTCGGCCCCGACCACGAGGATCGCGTCGTCCGACCCGCCCGCGTCGATGATCGTCCGGTTCCGATCGAGGCCACGGATCGTCACGTAGGGCGTCGCGACCTCCACACCCTCGTCGTACCTGCCGGGCGAGACCAGCACCAAGCCGCCGGGACGCACGCGGTCGACCGCCTGCTGGATCGTCGACGCGTCGGCCGGCACGCGTATCGTCGGGGCGAAGCGGGTCGGTGGACCGTCCTGCGCCTGCGCGCCCGGGGTGGCGAGGAGCAACAGGAGCGACGCGACGCCGATCGCCGCACCCGCTCGCCCGACCATCGGGCGGACGCTATCACCCGTTCAGCGCAGCGCCGCCGAGTACCAGTCGGCGACCTCCGTCAGCCAGCGAGCGGGCGATTCCATCTGCGGGACGTGGCCGACACCCGCGAGCAGTCGACCTCGCCATGCGGGATAGGTCGTGAGCGCGATCTCCGCGTAGCCCACCGGGACGAAGCGGTCTTTGCGACCGTGGATCACCAGGACGGGGGCGCGGACGTTGCTCATCGCCCGGCGGCCTGCCGTCGGGCTCCGGACGTACGAGTTGATCGACCGCGCCGCTTCGAGGAAGGCGCCCTCCGCCTCCGGATCGGCGCGGAGGTCGGCGACGAGCTCCGCGTTGGCGAGGATCACGTCCTCCGGGATCGCGCTCGGGTCTGCGGTCAGGATCCGCAGGCCGACCCGCACGAAGGTCTCGGGGTCCAACGCGGCGTTCCGTGTCTTGACCAGCACCTCACCCACCCTCGGCACGTCGTAGGCGGCGAACGCTCCGAGGACCAACGGGTTGGGTATCGGACGGCCCGACATGGGGAATACCGACGAGGTGAGAACGACCCCGGCCACGCGGTCCGGCTCGAGCGCCCCCTCGAGCAGGGCGACCACGCCTCCCATCGAGTTGCCCGCAAGCACGACCGGACCGTCGGTCACCTGGGCGAGGAACCGGGCCAGCCAGCGGCGAAGGTCCAGCAACCTGGCCGCTCGCCCGTTCCGAGGTGAACGCCCGAACCCGGGCAGATCGGGGGCGAGGACCCTCCCGAGGCCGGCGAGGCCTCCTGCCACCTGCACCCAGCTGAGGTGGGACCCGCCGAGGCCGTGCAGGAGGACGAACGTGGTGTCCGGCGGACCGGCCCACTCCCGGAAGGCAAGTGGCCCGTCGATATCTACCGATCGAAGCGGAGGCAGGTCAAGCACGCGGCGCCAGCCTATCGACCGGATGTTGAACGGCTGTGCAAAGGTTGTTTGGCACGCTTGTGAATCGCTTCACGAGACCTTCACATGCCCTGAGCTTTACTTACCGACGGACCACCCGTACCATGGCTTCAGAACGGCGGCCGCGTTTGCGCACCCGGAGACCCGCGAACCGTCGACCCGTTCGCGACGAATCAGGGACACCCCGAGTTCCCGAAGACCGGCGACGCTGTGCGCTGCAGCGAAGCGGCTTCGAGGAGGAGGCTGATACGAAGTGCCGGATCCGGCTCGTCCCCTAGGGACCGACGACGCAGATGACCTTCGCCTCTACCTCGAGGCGGCGGCTCGAGAGCCGCTGCTGACCAAGGAGGAAGAGGTCGAGCTCGCCATGACCATCGAGGGTGGCAAGGAGGCCGAGGACCGCCTCCGCGCCGGCCGTCTGCGGTCCGAGAAGTCGATCGCGAAGGCCCGCGCCGAGGTGCGTCGGGCCGAAGCCGCTCGTCAGCGGTTCATCATGGCCAACCTCCGGTTGGTCGTCTCCGTCGCGCGCAAGTACCAGGGCCAAGGGCTGCCGCTGCTGGACCTCATCCAGGAGGGCAACATCGGCTTGATGCGAGCGGTCGAGCTGTTCGACTGGCGCCGCGGGTTCAAGTTCTCCACGTACGCGACGTGGTGGATCCGCCAGGGCATCACCCGGGCGATCGCCGATCGCTCCCGGTCGATCCGCCTGCCGGTGCACATCCACGACCGGCTCCGCAAGCTGAACCGCACCCGGTTCCAGTTCGCGCAGTCGGTCGGTCGTGAGCCGACGCGCGAGGAGCTCGCGAAGGCGCTCGACACGACCGTCGACGAGATCGACGATCTGACCGAGATGGGCCGGCGTGAGCCCCTGTCGCTCCAGTCGCCCGTCGGCGAGGACACCGAGCTCGGTGACCTGATCGAGGAGATCGACTCCGACGCCGGGTTCAACGAGGTCGAAGACCAGCTGCTCCGCGAGGAGATCGGCGGTGCCGTCGACCAGGTGCTCGACGACCGCGAGCGGCACGTCGTCGCGCTGCGCTACGGGCTGGAGAACGGGCAGCCACTGAGCCTCCGCGAGACCGGCAAGGTGCTCGGTCTCTCGGGCGAGCGCGTGCGCCTGATCGAGCGCGAGGCGCTGCGGAAGCTCCGCGATTCGAACCTGATCAACGCGGTGGCGTTGGGCAACTAATCCTCGCAGCGAGAAGCGATGCCGAAGGCCGGGCCTCGAGCCCGGCCTTCGCCGTTCGCGGGACCGCCAGCTCGTCGACGGAGGGGTCATCGGCGAGGGGTCAGAACAGCCGCGAGGGTTTCGAGATAGCACAACCGAGCATCCCGGGGAACGTGAAGAGGCCGTCCGGTTCCGCGCTCCTCGGACTACGGGCGCCGTCCGCATGGTCCCCCGTTCAGTCCTGGCGGGCGTCCTGCCGATGACCTACGAGGGATGGAGTTACCGATCTCGAACGCACGTGTCGCGAACATCTCGCGCGTCTCGCTCGATGGGAAGGGTGAAGAGCCCGACGGGCGCGCGTCCGAGCGTGCCTTGGTCGAGCGAGCCAAGGAAGGTGACCGAGATGCGTTCGGGGTCCTCTACAGGGAGCACGCGCCGTCGGTCGCGCGCGTCGTGCGGTTCCGGCTGGGACGCGAGGACGAGGATGCCGTCTCCGAGGTCTTCCTGCGCGCGTGGCGCGGCCTCGGGAACTACCGGGACACCGGCGTTCCTTTCTCGGCCTGGCTCTACGCGATCGCTCGCCACGTCTCGATCGACCTGCTCCGAACATCGGCGCGGACCGAGCCACGCGCGGACGTTCCCGACCGTGAGGTGGACGAGATGACCGCGGAGCTGCTGACCCTGCACGACGCGATCGAGCAGCTGCCGACGGAGCAACGGCAGGTGATCGAGCTCAAGTACCTGGTCGGCATGACGAACGCCGAGGTTGCGGTGGCGATGGAGACGTCGCCCGGAGCGATCAACGCGAAGCAGTGGCGGGCGTTGAAGGCGCTCGCAGACGTGTTGGAGGACAGAGCATGACGCGTGATCCGGCGTCTCAGGCGGTGCACGAGCGGTTGGAGCACGCGGCCGCCTCGATGCCCGCGTTCGACGTCGATGCCGGCTGGGCTGCGCTGGCGGCCCAGCTGGAGCCCCCGATCGCGCCGGTCATCCCCCTCCGCCGCCGGCGCCCGCGCCGGATCGTGACGCTCGCGGTCGCGGCGGCCGTCCTCGCCGGCGGGAGCGCTCTCGCGGCCGTCCGCCATGGCGGCGGTTCCGCCCCGTTCGTGTCGGTCGCGACGCTTCCCGGTGCCGGGTTGGTCGTGGGGCCACACGTGCACGGTGCGTTCTCAGGCGCGCCGCCAACACCGGCCCACGTCGAGGGCCATGATGAGCAAGCGCCTGGGGGAGCGGGCAGGAACGAGCCGAGCGGTTCACACCCGACGGGCGGCTCCGGCGACGGCGGCTTGGGCGGCGCCGGCGACCACGCGGGATCCGGTGGATCGGGCGGATCGGGCGGGCCGAACCAGGACGCCGCCGATGACACGGACCACGGGTCGGGCAACGACGGTCAGCACGACGACAACGGTCAAGGCAACGACGCCCAGGGGCAGGACTCCCAGGGCGGCGGCGGGAACAGCGGCGGCCACGGGTCGAGCGGTGGCGGCAGCGAGCAGGGTTCCCAGGGTCAGGACTCGAACGGGCAGTAACGTCCCGATCTTTTTCCCGATCGCGCGTACATCCTTCCCGGGCGCCGCGATAGGAAGGATGACAACGCCAGGACTTACCCCATCCCCCTCGGCGACGGGAGCTGGTCTCCAACCCTCGCGCCCCCGCCACGGAACCTGGCTTCATAGAAGAGCCGGCCCCCTCGGCCGGCTCTTCTCCGTTTCGGGTGCGTTCGAACCCTTCGTCA
>JBKPRM010000233.1:0-5730 GCA_046734555.1 Actinomycetota bacterium
CGACCGGACGGAAGAAGCTGGCGGCCGAGATGTCGGCCGGCGACTTCTCGACGGTGATCGCCGATGTCGATGCGCAGGCGCGGGCGGGCGCGCACATGCTGGACGTGAACGCCGGGATCCCGCTCGCCGACGAGCCCGGGATCCTCGCCGCGACGGTGAAGCTCGTGCAATCGCTCACCGACGTGCCGCTGTCGATCGACTCATCGATCGTCGCTGCGCTCGAAGCAGGCCTTGCGGTCTACGAAGGCAAACCGTTGGTCAACTCGGTCACCGGTGAGGATGAGCGGATCGAGGCCGTACTGCCGCTCGTCGCCAAGCACGGCGCCGCCGTCGTCGCGATCACGAACGACGAGACGGGCATCAGCGAAGACCCCGACGTGCGGTTCTCGATCGCGGAGAAGATCGTGCATGCTGCCGCCGACCACGGCATCCCGGCGCACGACGTGGTCGTTGATCCGCTCGTGATGCCGATCGGCGCGATGGGAACGGCGGGACAGCAGGTGTTCCGGCTCGTACGGCGCTTGCACGACGAGCTCGGCGTGAACACCACCTGCGGCGCATCGAACGTCTCGTTCGGCCTGCCCAACCGCAACGGCATCAACGGGGCGTTCCTGTCGATGGCGATCGCGTGCGGCATGACGAGCGCGATCACGTCGCCGCTGCACGAAGAGGTGATGCAGTCGACGATGGCTGCAGACGTCTTGATGGGAACCGACGCGCACGCGACCGCCTGGATCCGGCGCTACTCGGATCGCGCGGCCGCCGGTGACGCAGATGGTGCTCGCCGCCGTCGCGGCGGCCGCGCGGCGCGCGTGGGTCAACAGAGCGCGCCGTGAGCGCGCCGGCGCACACGATCGTCTTCACGCCGTCGGGTCGGCGCGGCGAGGTTCCCGACGGGGCGAGCGTGCTCGATGCCGCCCGTGCCCTCGGCGTCGACCTCGACTCGGTGTGCGGCGGCCGCGGCATCTGCGGGCGGTGCCAGGTCGTGCCGATGGAAGGATCGTTCCCGAAGCACGGTCTGACCAGCGCTGCCGACCACCTGATCCCGTTCACCGAGCCGGAGGAGCGGTATCGCGTGCGGGACGGGCTCGCGGCGGATCGCCGCCTCGGATGCCACGCCACGATCTGCGGCGACCTGGTCGTCGACGTGCCGCCGGAGTCGCAGATCCATCGCCAGGTCATCCGCAAGGAGCCCGATGCGCACGCGATCGAGGTCGACCCGGTGGTGCGGCTTCACTACGTCGAGGTGCGGGAGCCCTCATTGTCCGATCCGAGCGGCGACCTCGAGCGGCTGCGTGAAGCGCTCCACGACGACTGGGATCTGGCCGACCTCGACGTCGATCCGGTCGTGCTGCCCGGCCTGCAGCAGACGCTTCGGGCCGGTGCCTGGACGGCGACCGTCGCGGTACGCGACGGGTCGTTGATCACCGCCGTGTTCCCCGGTTTCCACGACGCGGCGCTCGGCATCGCGTTCGACGTCGGCTCGACCACCGTCGCAGGCCACCTCTGCGACCTGCACACCGGTGACGTGCTCGCGAGCGCCGGCGCGATGGACCCGCAGATCCGCTTCGGCGAGGATCTCATGAGCCGGGTGAGCTACGTGATGATGCACCCGGGCGGCGACGCGGAGTTGACCGCGGCGGTGCGCGGCTGTCTCGACCAACTGGTGGGGGACCTCTGCGCGCAGGCGGATGCCGCGCGCGACGACGTGCTCGAACTGGTCGTCGTCGGGAACCCGATCATGCACCATCTCGTGTTCGGATTCGATCCGACGGAGCTCGGGGGCGCGCCGTTCGCGCCTGTGACCGACCAGGCACTCACCGTGCCGGCGCGCGACCTCGGCGTGACCGCCAACCCGGGCGCGCGGATCTACTCGCTCCCGCTGATCGCCGGCCACGTCGGGGCCGACACCGCCGGCATGATCTTGAGCGAGGCCCCGCACGACCAAGAGGTCGTCAACCTGCTCGTCGACGTCGGCACGAACGCCGAGATCGTCCTCGGCAACCGCGACCGGATCCTCGCCGCATCGAGCCCGACGGGTCCGGCGTTCGAGGGCGCGCAGATCTCGTGCGGACAACGGGCCGCGCCCGGCGCGATCGAGCGGGTCCGGATCGCGCCCGACTCGCTTGAGCTCCGGTTCCGGACGGTCGGCAGCGACCTGTGGTCCGACGACCCGAACGCCCCGACGCCGACCGGCGTGTGTGGCTCCGGCATCATCGAGCTGATCGCGGAGCTGTACCTCGCCGGCATCCTCACGACCGACGGTGTGATCGATCCGGCCGCGGCCTCGCGGACCGACCGCGTGATCGAGGACGGCCGAACGTACGCCTACGTCGTGCACGCCGACGCGCCGCGACTCGTCCTCACCCAGAACGACGTGCGTCAGATCCAGCTCGCCAAGGGCGCGCTCTACGCCGGCTGCCGACTCCTGATGGACCACTACGGCCTCGATCAGGTCGACAGGATCCGGCTCGCCGGCGCGTTCGGCGCCCACATCGATCCCGTGCACGCGATGGTGCTGGGCCTGGTTCCGGACTGCCAGCCTGAGCACGTGACGGCCGCGGGGAACGCCGCCGGCACCGGCGCGAGGATCGCCTTGCTCAACCGGGCGGCACGCACGGAGATCGAGGATGTCGTCCGCCGGGTCGAGAAGATCGAAACGGCCACCGAGCCGCGGTTCCAGGAGCACTTCGTCGGCGCGATGGGCATCCCGCACGCGACCGACCCGTTCCCGCGGCTCGGTGAGCGGGTGCCGTTGCCGGCGCGGCCGGCGCCCACGTCAGCGAGGCGGCGGTCGCGGACGAGGACCGGCCGGTGACGTCGCTAGACGGGATCGACGCGAGGATCGAAGCGGAGCGGGGGTTGCGCCTCGTCACCTTCGGTGCCGGGGGCCGGATTGCGCTCGAGATACGTGATGTCGAGGGTCCTCGCCGGGAAGACCGCCTTGATCGACAGGATGTCGCCGGCGTCGTTCCGCAATCCATGCGGGGTTCCGGCAGGGATGAAGGCGACGTCGCCGGCGGTGATCGGGATCTCATCACCGTCGAGCCGGTAGACACCGGCGCCATCTTCGATCATCACGACCTCGTCGACGTCGTGCGTGTGCAGCGGGATCGCGTCACCCGGCGCCATCCGCTCGAAGAGACATGTGACGTCTCGGACGTAGCGGCCATCCTCCCGCGGCGGGTCGAACACCATCGCCCACGTGGAGTCGGGACGATGATCGTCCGGGTCGCCCACCATGGGCCCGTACTCGTACCCCTGCACGATGCTCATGCATCCACCCCTTCCCAACGGAGGAGAGCCCATCATGGATGAGACGAAGCCAGCGCGTGGGCGCCGTGGCGGCGGCCGCGAGGCGCGCCGCGCAGCCCGTCTGCACGAGGTTGCCGAGAAGGTCCCGTTCATCACGCGGACGCTCGCGCCCTTCGAGGTCCTGTCGGAGGAAGGCCTCACCACGATCGAGCACAATGCCGACTCGATCCTCGAAACCGTCGGGATCGACTTCCGCGAGGCACCGGACGCCACGAAGCTGCTCGCGGCGGCCGGGTGCGACGTCGACGGGGAGCGTGTGCGGTTCCCGCGCGGGCTCGCGCGCCAGCTGATCCAGGCCACCGCGCCGCGGGAGTTCGACCAGTTCTCGCGCAACCCCGACAACACCGTGCACATCGGCGGTACGGCGACCGTCCTCGCCCCCGCCTACGGTTCCCCGTTCGTCCGTGACCTCGACGGCGGCCGTCGGTACGGCACGATCGAGGACTTCCGCAACTTCGTGAAGCTCGCGTACTCGACGCCGTACCTGCACCACTCGGGCGGCACGGTGTGCGAGCCGGTCGACCTGCCCGTGAACAAACGGCACTACGACATGGTCTATGCGCATATGCGGTACTCGGACAAGCCGTTCATGGGCTCGGTCACGCACCCGCTTCGCGCGCGCGACACGGTCGATATGGCGCGGATCGTGTTCGGCGAAGACGCCGTCGAGCAACGGACCTTCGTGATGAGCCTGATCAACGCGAACAGCCCCCTGGTATGGGACTCCACGATGCTCGGTGCCGCGCACGCATACGCCGAGGCCAACCAAGCCGTGATCATGACCCCCTTCATCCTCGCCGGCGCCATGTCGCCGGCGACCGCGGCGGGCGCCGCGACGCAGACGCTCGCCGAGGCGATGGCAGGCATGGCCTACATCCAACTCGTCCGGCCCGGGGCGCCGGTCGTGTTCGGCTCGTTCGCCTCGTCGATGTCGATGCAGTCGGGCGCGCCGACGTTCGGCACACCCGAACCTGCGCTGGTCCTCTATGCGCTGGCAGCGTGTGCGCGGCGCCTGGGCGTCCCGTTCCGCAGCGGGGGGTCGCTGACGGCGAGCAAGGTCGCGGATGCGCAGGCCGCCTACGAGAGCGCCAACACCTTGCAACCGACGATCCTCGGGGGGGTGAACTTCGTGCTCCACGCGGCCGGCTGGCTCGAGGGCGGCCTCGCGATGGGCTACGAGAAGTTCGTGCTCGACCTCGACCAGTGCGGTCAGATGCACGCGCTGGCCACGGGGATGGACCTGTCCGAGAACGGTCAGGCGCTCGGCGCCATCATCGAGAACGGGCCGGGCCAGCACTTCCTCGGCACAGCGCACACGCTGGCGAACTTCGAGACGGCGTTCTACCGGTCCTCGATCGCGGACAACAACTCGTTCGAACAGTGGGAGCTGGATGGCTCACTCGACGCCAACATGCGCGCGAACGCCGTCTGGAAACGGATGCTCGATGAGTACGAGGAGCCACCGATCGACGAGGCCAAGGACGAAGAGCTCCGCGAGTGGATCGACCGGAAGAAGGCGAGCTTCCCCGACTCGAACGCTTAGCCGAGACCCGAGGGTGTGCCTGCGTCGGCGCTCGGGAGGACGACCGCCGCCTGACGGATCGGGCGTTCCTGCCCTGCGGCCGTCGAGGCGGGCCGGTTCACCAGGCACCCCGGCACGACCGGATAGATCTGGCAGTAGGCCGCGTTCGTATCGCGGACCCACATCGTGGTCGAACCGCCGCCGTCGAGGTTGATCGCGTCCCACGAACCCTGCTTGATCAGCTGGCTGGCCAGGAACGGCATCCGAACGCCGGCCGACCAGTTCGTGCTCGTCTGACGTCCGTCGATCGTCATCCACCGCATCTCACACGGCGTGAGCGGATCCTGGTCGGGGCATCCTTGCGTGATCCCGATCGCGGTGCGGGGGTTCTCGTCGAAGATGTGCGGTTTGCCCGAGTGCCAGCCGGGCGCGACGTTCACGCCGTCTTTGACCAGCACGTCGCCCGCGCCCATCACGTCCTGCGTCCCGGGCCACCCCTTGAGCTTCCACTTGATCTGGAAGCGATCGCCAACCGACAGAGCCGCCACCTTGTTGGCGGTCCCCGAGATCTCTTTCTCGGCCACGACGACCGCCCCATCGGTTGCACCGACGGCGAGTGGCGTCTGGGGGCACGGTTCCGGCTGGTCGACGACCGTGTACCGACGTGTGATCGTGGTCTTGGTGGAGCTCGACCAGGTCAACCCGCTCAGCGGCGCCAGCCGTGCGGCGCACCAATGGGGGTCGCCGCTGACCGGGCTCGCGACGCCCGGCGGCACCATCACCGACCCGCCGCGGGTCGTGTAGGCCGCGACAGCCGTGTCGTCCGGGGCGGCGTTCCACGTGGTGATCGCGAACAACCGGTGGGCTCGGCGCTGGGCTTGCATATGCAGATC
>JBKPRM010000234.1:0-11965 GCA_046734555.1 Actinomycetota bacterium
GTGCCTCGGCGGCCGCGGCGATGGCGGAGATGCCGATCAGCGCGACGATCGTGAGCCCGGCGACGTCCTCGGCCCGGTGATAGCCGTAGGGATACCGGCGCGTCGGTTCACGGCGCGCGAGCCGGAACGCGATCAGCAGCGGGACCGCCGTGAGCGCGTCCGTCGCGTTGTGGATCGTGTCGGCGAGCAGCGACACAGAGCCCGACGCCGCGACGATCGCCAACTGCACGCCCGCGGTGGCGGCGAGGGCTGCGAGGGAGATCCAGGTCGCACGGGTGCCGGCCTTGGTCGCGAGCGCCGCGGCGTCGGCGGGTCCGAAGTGTTCGTGGTCGCCGTCGTGGTCGGTGGCGGCCCTGCCGCTCACCGGTCGGCCTTCTCCAGCTCCTGCAGGACCTCGTGCGGATCGAACAACGGGCCCCAACGGTCCACGATCACCCCGTCGCGCCCGATCAGGAACAGCCACGGCTCGGTGAGGTCCTGGTTCCGATACAGCCACTGCGCCGCCGCATCGTTCGGCTCGAAGGTATTGCCGGTCGGCGGCGGTGGCTTCGCCCAGATCTCGATGTGGATGTAGGCCGCGTCGCTCGGCCCGATCTTCGCGAGCCGCTCGAGCGCGTCGGTCGAGGGGCCGCAGAACTGGCTCACGCAATACACCGGCGTTGCGAACAGGACGAGGATCGGCCGATGGGCGTCGAGCGCGTCGGCGATCGTGTCGCGGTGGAGCTCGGGATCGGGCACCGGCGCGCCGTCCATCGCGCGCGAGTCGACGGCCTGCGGATCGTGCTTCGCATCCGCCATCGTCAGGTTCTCGGTGTGGAAGGCGCGGTCCCCCGGCGCCGGCAGGGCGGAGGCGTCCGACACACCGAAGGCCGCGGTGAGATCGACCGGCTGGCCGTTCGTGTTGAACGAGAGCTGCGCGGTCCACACACCGATCTTCGGGAACGTGATGTCGTTCAGCTGGTAGACCCCGCGGGCCTCGGACGGCGGGGTGAGGCCAGGACTCGCCGGCGACGGCGTCCCCGGCGCGGGCACGTACGTGGCGTCGGCGTCGATCGGCTGTCCGCCGTCGGCCGGCGTCAGGGTGATCGGGATCGTGCCGCCCGTGAGGAGCTCCACCCCTTGATCGCTTGAGCTGAAGACTCCCACCTGCACACGCTGGGGGCTTCCCGTGGACAGGTCGGTGCTCGCGACCTGGAGCGAGAACCGTGAGGCGGGAGGCGGGGAGGAGGACGTCGCTCCGCCCGTACACGAGGCCGCGAGCAGCGCAGCGGCGAGCCAGACCCAGGCGGTGCGTCGCATGGCGACATGTTCTCGCATCGAACCCGTCGCGTCCTGGGATCAGATGGCGCCTTCGAGCCGAAGGAGGAACTCGCGTCTCTCCGGGTGCCCGCCGTACGCGCCGAGCCCGGGTCCGGCCGGCACGACCCGATGACACGGGATCCAGAGTTCGATCGGGCACACGGCCATCGCGTGCCCCACGGCCCGCCAGGCGCGCGGGCTGCCCGCGTCCGACGCGACGTCCCCGTAGGTCCGCATCTCGCCGAACGGGATCCGCATCGCCGCCAGGTAGGCCCGCCGGGAGAACCCGTCGCCCGCGAAGCCGAGGTCGACGGCGCTTCGGAACGAGCGGAGCCCGCCCTCGAAGTACGACGCAGCCTCCCGGCGCGCGACCGCGAGGGGCCGATCGCTTCGCTTCACGGCTGTCTCGTGACGGCGTTCCGCCTCGTCGAGCGTCTCGCGGCCGTCGCCGAACCCCGTCGCGACGATCCCCGCATCGCTCGCCACGATCATCAGGTCGCCGAGTGGGGTCGAGACGGTCGTGTAGATCAGATCGGCGGCCACGGGAACGGTCTCACGCCGGGTTCCGGCTCGGGGAAGCGGCCGGCAGCGAGCAACCGGTCGATCCGGGCGGCCACCTCGTCGACCTCTTCGACGTCCAAGAGTTCGCTCAAGGCGGCACGGAGCTCGCCGTGGGCGTCCAGCTCGCGACGCGCGCGCTCCAGGTCCTCGACCGCGTCGGCGGGGAGCGGCTCGTCGACGAACGTCCAGATCACCGTACGGAGCTTCGGCTCGACGGCGAAGCAGACGCCATGGTCGATCATCCACACCTCGTCGTCATCGCCGAGCAGGCAGTGGCCTGCCTTGCGATCGGCGTTGTTCACCACGATGTCGAACATCGCCACGCGGCGGAACACGTCGGCCCGCTCCACCTCCATCGTGAAGAAGTGCTCGTTCGGGTCGAACGTGACGAATCGCTGCACCGAGCCGGGCCCGAACGGTCCGTCGCGCAGCACCGTCGGCGGGATCTGCGGCCATCCGAGCGCCTGGGCGAGGACGAACGCCGCGACCTCTCGCCGGTGCAACGTCCCGTCGGGGAAGTCCCACAGGGGTGCCTCACCGCGCATGGGCTTGTACACCGCCACCAGCGACCCGTCGCCCTCGACGCATCGAACGAGCAGGGCCGCGTTCGACGAGTTGGCAAGCGCGCCGAGCACCTCGATCTCGCCGGACGCGAGCGCCGGGGGGACCGTCAGGCCCGCGGCTTGTGATGCCCGTTCGTCGCCGGACACACGTGTCCCTCGGGATCCATCGGGTTCCCGCAGAACGGGCAGCGGGGTCGGCCACGCGCCGCGACGGCGCTGCCGTGGCGAGCGAGCGTGAGCATCTGCTCGCGGCTCGCCCACATCGAGATGGATTCCGGCTCCTCGACCAACAGTGAACGCGGGTCGTCCTCGTCCTCGAGCTCCGGCACGTACTCATCGATCTCGAGCAGGAACCGATCCTGTTGATCGTCGAACCCGATCGAGAGCCGTCCGGCGCGCCAGCGCGGATCCACCGGATCCTCCAGCGTTTGGCTCTCCTCCTCGTCGCTTCCGTCGACGTCGTCGGGCGGCACGTCGGTCGTGAGCTCCAGCACCGACCGCGCGAGGAGTTCGACCTGCTCCTTCTCGACGATCACGGTGATCAGTTGCTCGCCCGCCCGAGCCTGGATGTAGAACGTCCGCATGCCCGGCTCGCCGATCGCGTCGGCGGTGATCCGGTCGACGACCCCCAGGTCCATGCGGCTATCCTCGCACCTTCCCGCGCCGGCGCGGCTCGGACTCCCACGGCGCGGTGTGCGACTCGCGGAAGCGCGTCAGGCCGCCGGTGTCGTTCACCAGCAGCACGTGCGGCCTGCCACCGCCGAGCAGCACCACCGACACGCCTGCGGTGTCGATCACGATGCGCTGGAACTCGTCGAGCGGTGCGCCCGCGAGATGCGCGAGGACGATCCGCACGATGTCGCCGTGCGTCGCCACGACGACGGCGCCGCGACGGTGCCGGCGCGCGATCCGTTCCACCGCGCCCACCGCGCGCGCCTGCGCGGCGGGGAACGCCTCGCCGCCGCCCGGGAACGCGAACGCGCTCGGTGTCTGCTGGACGACCCGCCACGCCGCCGTGCGGCGCACCTGCGCGAGCGTGCGTCCCGTCCAGTCGCCGGCTTCCATCTCGAGCAGGTCCGGTTCGGGCCGGACCGTGATATGGCGCGCAGCCGCGAGGGGTTCGACCGTCTGGACGCAGCGCTCGAGCGGGCTCGAGTAGATCGCCGTCAGCCGGACGCCGTCGAACCGCGCGACGAGCTGCTCTGCCTGCGCGCGGCCGCGCTCGTCGAGGTCGATGCCGGTCGTGCGGCCGTAAAGGCGGTGGCCGGTCTGCGCGGTCAGTCCGTGACGGACGAGGAACAACAATGGCATCGGCGCGAAGCCTACGGTGCTGCGTCTGTGGGCAGCCGAACCTCGAAGGTTGAGCCCTGCCCCAGCTCGCTCGTGACGGTGACCACACCGCCATGGTTCTCGGTCACATGGCGCACGATCGAGAGCCCGAGACCCGTCCCCCCCGTTTCCCGCGATCGCGCCTGGTCGACCCGGTAGAACCGCTCGAAGACCCTCGGCAGATCGCGCTGCGCGATCCCGGCGCCGGTGTCGCTCACCCGAACGATCACGGCGTCGCGCTCGGCCCGCACCTCGACCGAGATCGACCCGCCGCGCCCCGTGTAGCGGATCGCGTTGTCGATCAGGTTTCCGGTCATCAAAGCCAGGTCACGAGCGGAGCCGCGGATCGCGGGCACCCCGTCGACCTGCACATCGAGCGTGACGCCGGCTGCCTCGGCCTGCTCACGCCGGCGTTCGACCTCGTCCTCCGCGATCGCGTCGAGCGCCGCCCGATCGAGGTGCTCGCTGCCGGTCTCCAAGCGCGACAGGTCGAGCAGATCCGACACGATCCGGCCGAGCCGGTCCGCGTCGCGTTCCATCTGTTCGGTGAAGCGATGCGCCGCCTCACGATCGTCGATCGCACCATCCCGGAGCGTCTCGGCGGCCGCGCGGATCGAGGCGACCGGGGTCTTCAGCTCGTGGGACGCGTTCGCGACGAAGTCGCGCCGCACCGCATCGATCCGCCTCGCCTCGGTAACGTCACGCACGACGAGCAGGATGCTGCCGTCCGAGCCCATCGGGCGGGCCGTGGCGCGCAACCACCGGGTCGGCGCGCCGGTCTCCGCCTCCGCGCGGACGTTCGCGCCGGTCGTGGCGGCTCGCCGGACCGCCTCACGGAACGCGATCGGCAGGAGCAGCTCGGCCGACGAGGGCGGGTCACCCAGGTGACGAACGATCGCGGCATTGGCGAACACGCGGCTGCCGGCCCCGTCGAAGAGGAGCACCCCCTCTTCCATCGCGGACAGGATCGTCGCCTGCACCTGTCGTTCGTCCGCAGTGCTACGCGATTGCTCGGCGAGGGCCGCGGCCGATTCGTCCGCCCGGGCTCGGAGACGGGTCGCGAGCTCGCGGGCACGGGCCGCCTGCACGATCGCGATCGTGAGGACGACGATGAGCGCGACCGCGAGCACGATCGGCAGCAGCATCGGGGCGGAGTGTACGGCCGGCTCTCGAGGGTGGGCCCGTGTTCACCCCGCGTTCACCCTCGAGCCGCTCCCGCGCCACCCAGCTCGGGCAACCTTCGTGATGAAGGTGAACGGAAAGCTTCCGAGACCCTGGGGAGGGTGACGATGCAGGCAACACGTCACACGAAACTGATCATGGCGGCATCAGTGGTCGCGCTCGTCGCGGCGGCATGTTCGGCGAAGAGCGACACCCCGACCGCCGGAACCGGGTCGGGTGGTGGAAGTGCGTCGGGAACGGTCGCGATATCGGGCTCGTCGACCGTTCTGCCCATCTCCCAGCTCGTCGCAGAGAACTTCTCGAACGCGAACCCCGACGCCCAGATCTCGGTGGATGGCCCGGGCACAGGAGACGGCTTCATCCTCTTCTGCGAGGGCAAGACCGATATCAGCGACGCCTCCCGCCCGATCGAGCCCGAAGAGGCGAAGGCCTGTAAGAAAGCGGGCATCAACTACGTCGAGCTCGAGATCGGTCTCGACGGCATCACCGTGATGACGAACCCGGCCAATTCCGCCATCACGTGCCTCAACAAGGGCGATCTGTACGCGCTGTTCGGTCCGGAGTCGAAGGGCTTCACGTCCTGGGCCGACGCGAACGCGCTCGCGGCCAAGGTTGGTGGAACAGGGAACTTCCCAGATGAGCCGCTCACCATCGTGGCTCCCGGCCAGGAGTCCGGCACGTACGACTCCTTCATCACGCTGGCCGGCATCGACACGACGGCGATCGCGCAGGGGATCCCCGAGGACAAGGCGGCCGCGCTGCGCCCCGACTACCAGTCGAGCCCCAACGACTCCGTGATCATCCAAGGGATCGAGGGCTCCAACAGCGCGCTCGGGTTCGTCGGCTTCGCATACGCGGACCAGCAGGGTGGGGCGGTCACGAAGATCGAGATCGACGGCGGCGACGGGTGCGTCGAGCCGAGCGCGACGACGATCGCAGACGGAACGTACCCATTGTCGCGGAGCCTCTACATCTACGTGAACACCGACAAGGTCGCGACGAACGACACGCTGAAGTCGTTCGTCGACTACTACATGTCCGACGCTGGGATCGCGTCGGTGACGCAAGCCGACTACGTGGCGATCCCGTCGGAGCGTCTCGACAAGTCCCGCGCGGCCTGGAGCGCGGCGGAGGGATCCTGATCACCGGAGCGGTCGCGTAGATGGGAACCGCGGCGCCGATCGTGACGGCGGCCGACCTCCGAGGGGGGTCAGGCCGCCGTCGTCGTGAGGCGGCGATCCGGCTCGCCTTCGGCGCCGCGGCCGCGATCTCGATCGTGATCAGCGCGGTCATCATCGTGTCCCTGATCGGGCACGCGCTCGACTTCCTCCGACAGATCCAGTTCTCGTGGTTGTTCGCGGACGGCTGGTTCCCCCGGAGCAACGAGTTCTCGATCCCGACCCTTCTCGTCGGGTCGTTGATCGTCGCGGGCATCGCGATGTTGATCGCCACACCGCTCGGATTGGGCTCGGCGATCTACCTCTCGGAATACGCCAGCCCGCGAGCGCGACGGACGTTGAAGCCTGTCATCGAGCTCCTCGCGGGCATCCCAAGCATCGTGGTGGCGTTCTTCGCGTTGACGGTGATCAGTCCCAGTGTGGTGCAGCGATTGTTCGCCTCGGCAACGTTCTTCAACCTGATGTCCGCAGGGATCGGCGTCGGCATCCTCGCAACCCCTCTCGTGGCGACGGTCGCCGAGGATGCCTTGCGGGCTGTGCCCGTCTCCTTGCGGGAAGGTGCGTACGGCCTCGGTTCCCGGCGACGGACGACGAGCACGCGCGTGGTCGTGCCCGCGGCCACCTCGGGGATCGTCGCAGCGATCATCCTCGGGTTGTCTCGAGCGATCGGCGAGACGATGGTCGTGCTCGTCGCGGCAGGCGGGACCGGTGGGTCGCTGTTCACGGTGAACCCGCTCGGCCCCGGCCAGACCGCGACCGGCGCGATGGCGGCCCTCGCCTTCGGCAGTGATCAGGTCAAGGGCTCGGGCGCGGCGTTCCCCTCGCTGTTCTTCGTGGGGTTGCTGCTGTTCGTGATCACCTTCGCGCTGAACGTGACGAGCGAGCGCTTCGTTCGCCGCGCGCGGAGGCACGGATGATCGCGGGGGAGGCGACGCCGGCCGTTGCGTCGGTGCTCCACAGCGACCGTCGCGATTGGAGCGGCGGGATCTTCGCGGCGGCGCTGTTGGCCGCGCTCCTCGCCGCGCTGGCGATCCTCGTGGCGCTGCTGTGGGATGTCGTGGCCCGCGGGGTGCCCGTCTTGGCCGATCGAGGGGTCGACTTCTTGTCCGCCGGACCGTCGAGCCTTCCGTCGGAGGCGGGCATCGGTTTGGCGATCGCCGGGTCGTTCACGATGATGATCATCGTCGCGCTGGTGGCGTTCCCGCTGGGGATCGGCGCTGCCGTGTATCTGGAGGAGTACGCGAGAGATACGTGGCTCTCGCGACTGATCTCTGCGAATGTCCGGAACCTCGCGGGCGTGCCCTCCATCGTGTACGGGATCTTGGGGCTGGTCCTGTTCGTTGATGCCTTGAATCGGCTGATCGATATCCGTGACCTCGGAAGCCTCCTGTCGGGCGGGTTGACCCTCTCGGCCCTCGTCTTGCCGATCGTGATCATCACCACGAGCGAGGCCCTCCGGGCGGTCCCGCGTTCGATCCGCGAGGCGGCGTTCGGTGTCGGCGCCACACGCTGGGAGGTCATCCGCCACCACGTCTTACCTGCCGCGTCCTCGGGCATCGTGACGGGGACGGTGATCTCACTCGCACGGGCCTTCGGGGAAACCGCTCCGCTCCTGCTCGTGGGCTGCGCCACCGGCTTCTTCGCGACGGGGAACGCGGGCACGCTCGACAAGCTGCTGACAACCTCGTATTCGGCGTTGCCGATGCAGATCCTGAACTGGTCGGTGCTCCCGAACCCAGCCTTCAAGGATCTCGCGGCCGCCGGTATCGTGGTGATGATGGCGATCCTGTTGCTCGTCAACGGGGTGGCGATCTGGCTGCGGAATCGGTACGAGCGAACATGGTGACCAAGGTGATCGACCCCAAGCGAGTCACGATCGACTCACAGACAGGCACGACGGATCCACCGACGGACGACGTGGAGCCGACGCCAGCCGTCGAGCTGGTGCTGGACGTCCGCGACCTCGCCGTGTGGTACGGCGACGACCTGGCCGTCCATCACGTCTCGATCCCGATCGAGCGCAACCGCATCACGGCGCTCATCGGCCCGTCGGGATGCGGCAAGACCACCGTGCTGCGATGCCTGAACCGGATGAACGACTTGATCGAGGGCGCGCGCGTGGAAGGCGAGGTGCGCTACCACGGCATCGACCTCTACGACCCGGACGTCGACCCGGTTGAGGTCCGGCGTCGCATCGGGATGGTGTTCCAGAAGCCGAACCCGTTCCCGAAGTCGATCCACGACAACGTCACGTTCGGTCCGAAGGTCGCCGGCGCGAGGGGCAACCTCGACGACCTCGTCGAGGACGCGCTCACCCGTGCCGCGCTGTGGGACGAGGTGAAGGACAAGCTCTCGAGCTCGGCGATGTCCCTGTCGGGCGGCCAGCAACAGCGCCTGTGCATCGCGCGCGCGATCGCGACGAAGCCCGACGTGATCTTGATGGATGAGCCCTGCTCGGCGCTCGAGCCGATCGCGGCGTCGAAGATCGAGGACCTGATGCAGACGCTCCGCAACGACTACACGATCGTGATCGTGACTCACAACATGCAGCAGGCCGCCCGGGTATCGGGCCGCACGGCGTTCCTGACGGTCGAGGTCGGCGAGGACGGAGATCGCACCGGCACCGTCGTCGAGTTCGATCGGACCGAGACGATCTTCACGAACCCGACCGACGCCCGTACGGAGGCGTACATCACCGGGAGGTTCGGCTGATGCGCACGCAGTTCCACGAGCGACTCGAGCGCACGGAGCACGATCTGCTCGCGTTGGGCGAGCTCGCGGCGGCCGCCGTCCAGCGCGCCGTCCGATCCTTCGTCGAACGGGACGACGAGCTCGCCCAACGCGTGATCGAGGAAGACGACGCGATCGACGAGCGGTACCTCGCGCTCGATCACGGCACGCTCTCGCTCGTCGCGCTGCAAGCTCCGGTCGCCGCCGACCTTCGCTTGGTGTCGGCCATCCTGCACAGCTGCCTGCATCTCGAGCGGTGCGGAGATCAGGCCGTCAACATCGCGAAGATCCAGCTGCGGACGCGGGATCTGCCGGCCGCGCCGCTGATGCTCGCTCAGATCGCCGACATGGGTGACCAGGTCGTGCAGATGCTTCGGATCGCGCTCGAGGCGTTCATCCAACGTGACGTCAACCGCGCCGAGCAGCTGCAGAAGCTCGACGATCCGGTCGATCGGCTGAACCGTGCGACGCACCTCGAGGCGCTGAAGCTCGCCGACGATCCGGCGGCGCTGGACTGGGGGATGCACGCCAACCTTGCCGCACGGGCGCTCGAGCGCGTCGGCGACCAAGCGGTCGACATCGGGGAACAGGTGGCGTACCTCGTCACCGGTGAGTTCCGCGAGTTCACCGACGCCTCGCACAAGGTGGACCCGCACAGGGCCGATCGGTAGATGTCCACGGCAACGGCTCGCATCTTGCTGGTCGAAGATGAGTCGTCGTTGGCGGAGACGATGCGATACGCGCTCGAGCGCGAGGGCTTCGCGGTCGACGTGGCGCGCGATGGCCGCATTGCACTGGATCGGTTCCACGAGGCCCAGCCCGATCTCGTCATCCTGGACCTGATGCTGCCGGCCGTCTCAGGGCTCGACGTCTGTCGCCGCATCCGGGAGTCATCCACCGTGCCGATCATCATGGTGACGGCGAAGGATTCGGAGGCGGACAAGGTCTCGGGCCTCGAGCTCGGCGCCGACGACTACGTCACGAAGCCGTTCTCGGTCCGGGAGCTCGTCTCTCGCGTTCGCGCGCACCTCCGGCGCTCCCAGATGAGCGCGACGACGAAGGCCAACGGCTCGTTGCTGACGGGCGGTCCGGTGAAGATGGACGTCGACCGCCACGAGGTGCTGATCGACGGCTCGAGCGTGGCGTTCCCACCGAAGGAGTTCGAGCTGCTCGAGACGTTCCTGCGCTCGCCCGGGAGGCTGCTCACGCGCGAGCTGCTGATCCAGCGGATCTGGGGCGATGACTACGTCGGCGACACGAAGACCCTGGACGTGCACGTGAAACGGGTGCGCCAGAAGATCGAGCGTGACCCGCACGACCCTCGATGGCTGCTGACCGTCCGGGGTCTGGGGTATAAGTTCGTCGGCTGAGCGATGGAACCGCTGCCGATCGTCCCCACCGCACCACCCGTCCACGACCGCGAGCGCCGCTACATCAACCGCGAGACGTCCTGGATGGACTTCAACCAGCGCGTGCTCGCGCTGGCCCAGGACCCACGGCGGCCGCTGCTCGAGCGCGTCAAGTTCCTCGCGATCTATTCGAGCAACCTGGACGAGTTCTTCCAGGTGCGGGTGTCGGGGCTCCTCGAGCAGCGCGAGGCCGGCATCTCCCAGCTGACGCCCGACGGCATGACGCCGGTCGAGCAGCTCGTCGAGATCCGCGAACGCGTGCTCGTCGCGCAGGATGAGATCCGGGAGCTGCTCTTCGAGACGCTATTGCCGCGTCTCGACGAGGAGGGCATCCGGCTCGTCTCGTGGACCGATCTCGACGAGGAGCAGCGCCAGTGGCTCGCCGAGCAGTTCCTCGAGCGCATCTTCCCGGTGTTGACGCCGTTGAGCGTCGACCCGGCGCACCCGTTCCCCTACATCTCGAGCCTGTCACTGAACCTCGCGGTGTACGTCGGCGATCCCTCGAGCGGCGGCATGCGCTTCGCCCGCGTCAAGGTGCCGCCGCTGCTGCCGCGGCTGATGGCGTTGCCCGACGGCGAGTCGTTCATCGCGATCGAGGACGTGATCGCCGCGCACCTGTCGACGCTGTTCCCCGGGATGGAGGTCGGCGCGCACCGCGTGTTCCGCGTGACGCGCGACGCCGACCTCGACGTCGAGGAGGACGAGGCGGGCGATCTGCTGGAGGAGATCCAGACGGTCTTGTTCCGGCGCCGCCGTGGCGCGAGCTGCGTGCGCCTGGAGGTCGAGGAGGGGACGCCGCCGCAGATGGTGCGGCTGCTCGCACGCGAGCTGCAACTGGAAGACGATCAGATCTACCCGAGCGCCGTGCCGCTCGATCTGAGCGGCCTCGCGATGCTCGAGTCACTCGACCGCCCGTCGCTGAAGGCAGAGCCATTCGTGCAGGTGACGGCCCCGGCGCTTGCCGGGCTCGGTGACGCGTCGGCCGACATCTTCCCGCTGCTCCGCCGCGACGACGTGATCGTCCACCACCCGTACGAATCGTTCGTCACCTCGGTGGAGTCGTTCGTGCGCGCCGCTGCGGCCGACCCACAGGTGCTCGCCATCAAGCAGACGCTGTACCGGACCTCGGTCGACAGCCCGATCGTCAAGGCGCTCGGGCGCGCCGCGCAGGCCGGCAAGCAGGTGGTGGCGCTCGTCGAGCTCAAGGCACGTTTCGACGAGGAGGCCAACATCGAGTGGGCGAGGACGCTCGAGCGAGCAGGCGCTCACGTCGTCTACGGTGTCGTCGGTCTGAAGACCCACGCGAAGGTGTGTCTGGTCGTACGGCGTGAAGGCGGACAGCTCCGCCGCTACGCGCACATCGGCACCGGCAACTACAACTCGAAGACGGCCTCGCTGTACGAGGACATCGGTCTGCTCACATCCGATCAGGCGCTGTGTTCCGACGTCGCCGACCTGTTCAACCTGCTGACCGGCTACAGCCGCCAGCCTTCCTACCGCAAGCTCCTGGTCGCGCCGCGGACGCTCCGCGCCGGGATCTTGTCGATGATCCAGCGAGAGGCAGAGGCCGGTCCCGACGGCGAGATCGTCCTGAAGATGAACAGCCTCGGGGACCAGGAGGTCATCGAGGCGCTGTACGACGCGTCGCGCACGGGCACGAGGATCGACCTGGCGGTGCGCGGCGTGTGTTGCCTGCTCCCCGGCGTTCCCGGCG
>JBKPRM010000235.1:0-18340 GCA_046734555.1 Actinomycetota bacterium
TCCGTCGCGGTGGCGTCGGCGCCGATGACCGCGGCCGTTCGCGAGGCACCGCTGCCGACCGGCAACATCCCGACACCGAAGAAGGGCGCCCCCGACAAGCACCGCCTGCTGGCGATCGTCCCGCCGGAAGGCATCCAGCGCGTCGAACGCGAACAGGGCGACCGAGTGCACACCTGGCCGCACCTGCTGCTCGAAGAGTTCATCGCGATGGTGATCCTGTTCGCCGGCCTGCTCGTGTTCTCGTCGCTGATCAACGCCCCGCTCCGCGAGCTCGCGAACCCGAACCTGACCCCGAACCCGTCGAAGGCGCCCTGGTACTTCCTGGGGCTGCAGGAGCTGCTCCGTTACTTCCATCCGATGGTGGCCGGGATCGTGATCCCGACGTTCATCCTGGTGGGCCTCGCCGCGGTCCCCTACCTCGACCGCAACCCGAGCGTGAAGCCGGGTGATCGCAAGGTGGCGATCACGCTGTTCACGATGCTGTTCATGTTCGGCGCCGTGCTCACGATCATCGGCTCGTTCTTCCGCGGCCCCGGCTACAACTGGACGTGGCCGTGGGCACAGGGGGTGTTCTTCGAGCTGTGAGCATCGTCGCGATCGAACCGGGCACGCTCGCCATCATCATCGCGGTGCTGCTCCTGGACATCTTCCTGATCGCCTTCTTGATCTCGTACTCACGCCGAACGCGGGCGATCAAGCGGACCGCCGCCGGCGAGCTGCCACCGGCGCCCGAGTCACCGCTCAGCCGTCGCGACTTCCAGCGGGGCGCCTTGATCAGCGCCGTGCTGCTGTTCGGCGCGGAGTTCGGCCTCGGCACGGTCGGGTTCCTGTGGCCGAACCTGAAGGGCGGGTTCGGATCGGTGATCACGGCCGGGGCGCTCAGCGACATCAAGGCCCAGATCAAGACCGACAACTTCGTCTACGTCGGCGCGGCGCGCACCTACCTCGTCGCCTGGGAGGGCACGCCGGGACCCGGGCAGGCCGACTACCCCGCGGAGGGCGTCACGGCCGAGGGCGTGATGGCGCTGTATCAGCGCTGCGTGCACCTCGGCTGCCGGGTGCCGTTCTGCTCCTCGTCCAAGTGGTTCGAGTGCCCGTGCCACGGCTCGAAGTACAACAACGCGGGTGAGTACAAGCTCGGCCCGGCGCCGCGCGGCCTCGATCGTTTCGTGATGACGGTCGTGGACGGCAACGTGACCGTCGACACCTCGACGATCAAGCTGGGGCCGCCTCGCGGCACGAACACCACCGGCCAACCCCAAGAAGGCCCCTTCTGCGTGGCCACCGCATGAGCCGATGATCGCCGAGACAAACGTTGCCGGCATCGCACTGATCGCGGCCGGCGCCGCGCTGGTGCTCCTCGTCATCGCGGTCGGGACGCTCCGTCGTCGCGCCCGCGGCACCCGCGCCGAGGTCCCGGGCACTATGCGGCCCGGGCCGTCGGACCAGGCGCTCGAGACGCCGCTGCTCTTCAAGCTGCAGGGCTGGGGAGTCGTGCTCGTGACGTTCTTCGTCCTGTGGTTCCCGATCATGTGGCTGATCGAACCGAGCACGAACCTCAAACAGGAGGAGGCGCTGCGCACCGACGCGATCGCGCGCGGTCAGCTCGCCACGCAGCCGTTCTCCGAGGAGAACCAGTTCGGCGTCGGTTGCGTCCGCTGCCACGGCAACACGCTGACGGGCGGCGTCATCAACACGGTCGACGACCAGGGGAACCCGGCGCTCGCCTATCCACCGAACCTGACCACGATCTGCGATCACACGCAGCACGCGGCGATCTACAGCGTCGATGACATCTTCCAGGTGATCGCCGAGGGCAGAGGCGCGATGCCTTCGTGGAGCATCCGCTTCGCCGGCGCGCTGACCGACCAACAGATCAACGACCTCGTGCTGTACCTGGTCGACATGAGCTCGAAGAACATCCCCTTCGAGAACAACGTGTGCCTGAACCCGGACGCGTCGAAGAAGGCGCTCGAGGAGCCGGGTGCCGCGGCGGCTGCGAGGCAACCCTAGATGGAGACGCACTCCTGCCTGAGCTTCGCCGTCGAGTGCGGCGTCATGTTCAAAGGGATCGGCGTCGTCCTCGCCGGCTTCATCCTGTTCGTGGGCAGCGTCTACGTCCTGCTGTCAGCGATATTCGGCAGGTGGCTGGGGTATCTGGTGCTCGCCGTCGCCTTCTTCGGTTGGATGACGATCCAGTCGGGCATCTGGCTTTTCGGGTTCTGGTCGCAGGGCCCGGAGACCAAGACCAACCTGGGGCCGCGTGGTCCCGACGCGGCATGGGTCGTTGACTCGGCCGGTCTTTCCGTGCCGGAGGACGTGCACCCGGAGCTCGTCAACTATCCGAGTCCCGAGTATCCGGAGCCGGACACCGCCGACCCGGCGCAGGCTGCCGACATCCAGGCGGCGCAGGGCGCGGTCACGGTGTACCTCGCGAACCAGGCGAACGCCGAGCTGGAACAGGACCCGACGGCGTTCACGTCGCTGCAACCGACGCAGTTCACGGTCGACGACCTGCGGTTCGTGACGACCCCCGACGGTGAGAAGCTCGCGGTCGCCCAGGCGCACTTCCTAGGCGGCGGGCCGAGCACGATCGTCACGCTGCACTACAAGGGCGGGCAGGTGTGGCACTACTCGTTGATGTTCCTGCTCGGGTCGGTGGTGCTGCTGATCGTGCACATCCCGTTCCTCGACCGCGCGGAACGGACCCGCAGGGAGTTCCTCGTCGGCGGGACGGCCCCGCCTTGGTACGGACCCGCCTAGAAGCAGGAGAGAGACCATGTTCCTTGGCCTAGAGGTGCCGCTGTTCGATCAGGGCAGCGTGCAGTTCATCCTGCTCGTCGTGATGATCCTGGTCGTCGCGTTCCTGGTCTGGCTCACGATCCCGCGCTGACGTCGCGCGGGCGCTCCTCGCCGCCTCGGCCGTAATAGGCGAGGATCTGCAGCTCGACCGCCAGGTCAACCTTCCGCACCGTCACGCCATCGGGGACCGACACGACCGCGGGCGCGAAGTTGAGGATCGACCGCAGCCCGGCATCGACCATGCGCTCGGCGACGCTTTGAGCCGCGTTCGCCGGCGTGGCGATCACGCCGATCGCGATCGAGCCCTCGTCGACGAGTTGGGGGAGGTCCTCGAGCGGCCGAACCTCGAGACCCTCGATGCGCATGCCGTGCTTCGCCGGGTCGGTGTCGACGAGGGCCGCGACGCGGAACCCGCGCTCGGTGAACCCGCGATAGTGAGCGAGCGCCTGCCCGAGGTTCCCGATGCCGGCGATCACGATCGACCAATGCTGCGTCAGCCCGAGGGCGTCGCGGACCTCATGGATCAGATGCCAGACGTCGTAGCCGACACCGCGCGTGCCATACGAGCCGAGGTACGAGAGATCCTTGCGCACCTTCGCGGACGTGACGCCGGCCGCGGCGGCCAGCACCTCCGAGGAGACCGTCGCGTCTCCCCCGTCGGCGATCGCGACGAGCGCACGCAGGTACAGGGGCAGGCGCACGACCGTCGCCTCGGGGATCGCTCTGCGCAGCGCATCGTCATGTCGGGAGCCGCCCACTCTGTCGGTAGCCTAGCCGCCCGGCTCAGGCGCGGACCGCGGCGCGCAGGGCATCGCGGTCGACCGAGATCTCGAACAGCTCCTCGCCGTCCACGGCGACGACGGGGATCCGGATGCCATAGTCACGCAGGAGCTCGTCGTCACGTTCGATGTCGATCTCGTGGAACTCGAAGCCCTCGGCGGCTCGGACGTCCTCGATCACCGCTCGCGCCTCGTCGCAGAGATGGCATCCCTGTCGCGCGTACAGGACGACGGTGGTCACGGCTGGCAGGATACGGGCGGCATGCAGGACATCGCCGACGACCTAGCGTTGCACCGTCGGCTCCGCGACGGAGACCGCGACGCGTTCGACGAGCTGTACCGCCGCTACGCGGCGCAGGCCTACGGGCTGGCCTACCGGATCACGGGGCAGCAGATGCTGGCCCAAGACGTCGTCCACGACGCGTTCCTCGCGCTGTGGCGCGCCCCGGAGGCGTTCGACGAGCGCCGAGGCTCGTTCCGGACCTTCTTCCTGTCGATGGTCCATCACCGCGGTGTGGACCTCGTCCGCCGGGAACAGCGGCTCCGCAACCGAACCGAGCGGGCGGCGAACCTTGAGCCCGTGGCTGACGAAGACCCAGCGGACGTCGTAGCCGAGGCGGGCTATCTCGGTGTCCGACGCAAGGAGGTCCGCGAGGCCTTGACGGAGCTTCCGGCTGCACAACGACAGGTTCTGGAGATGGCGTATCTCGACGGGAAGACGCAGGTGCAGATCGCGGAGGAGCTGGACATCCCCCTCGGCACGGTGAAGACCCGGACCCTCGCCGCCATGCGGAAACTCCGCGCTCTGCTCGAGGAGGACGACTCGTGATCGATCACGAGCGCGCTGACGAGCTGCTCGCCGGCTACGTGCTCGAGTCGCTGACGGGCGAGGACGCGGCCGAGGCCGAGCGCCTGCTCATCGATCACGTGCCCGAGTGTGCCGAGTGCCGGGCGACCCTCGATGCGTTCCAGGCCGTCAGCGGTGAGATCGGCATGTCTCCCGAACCGATCGCCGCACCGGAAACGCTCCTGCCCCGTTAGCCCAGAACGCACGACGGCGGACGCATCCGTGGGCTCCGCGCGTGGAGTCCGGCGCGTCTCGTGGCGTCAGCCGCAGCCGCGATCGTCGTCGTCGGTGTCGCCGGCCTCGCGTTGACGCAGCGCCACGAGGGGCCGCAACAGCAACTGATGACGCAGGCCGACCTGACGATGTTCCAGAACCTGAAGCATCAGGGTGCGACGGTCAGTGATATCGGCAACGAAGCGAAAGAGGTCGTCCCCCCGACGTCTGAGGAGCTGTACATCTTCGGGACGGACGTGCCGGCACCCCCGCCCGGCTCGACGTACCGCATCTGGGCCGTCGACCCCGACGGTGAGACATGGGTCGGCGACTTCCTGCCGGTCGACGGGGAGGTGGCGCTCCGGATCACGGTCGATCCGACGACGGCACATCTCCTGATCACGGTCGAGCCTCTGGGGTCCGAGCCGAGCGAGCCGGGATCGACCTGGGCCGAGGCGGCCTAGGAGCGCACGGCGGCAGGAGCCGCAGCCTCGGCCACGAGGATCGGGCGAGAGGCGCGCAGGAAGCCCCAGAACATCAGGCAGATGCCCGCAACGAGCGTCGCGATGAAGCCAACCAGCAGGCCGGTCGCCGCGAACGCCGCCCCCGCCGCCACCACCGTGGCACCGACCGCGATCAGCAGCGTTCCGATGAACCGGTCCTGCAGCTCCGGGCGGCCGCGCATCTTCCACGCCGACCACAACGTGCCGAGCAGCAGGATAGCGTAAGCGGGATACGCGACGAGTTGCGCCAACCGGTGGGCGGGCGTGCCGTCGCCGAAGACCTCTTTCCCGCGAGGCAGCTGCGCCGAAAGCGCGTCCGCGGACATGTCGGCGTTCGCAAGCACCCCGACCGTATAGGCGGTTGCGAAGATGAGCACGAGCCAGACGGTCCACCGGACCCAGGGCTTGCGGAACAGCAGGACGAGCTCCCCCCCGGCGAGGAACGCGACGTTCAGGACGGCCCCGAGGGCCCAATAGACCGCATAGAGGGTGGTCGACCACCCCGAGGCGACCCCGATCGTCACCGCCGCGGAGGCGACCGCGAACATCGCCATCGCGATCGCCCAGAGCAGCTGGGCGGGCCCCCGTCGCTGCGCGAACTGCCGCCCGAGCTGGATCGCGAACAGGCCTGCGACACCGGTCGCGATCACGGGGAAGACCCACATGGCGCACAGGATACGGGCGGATGGACCGATGGCGGTCGGCGCGGCTCGCACTAGCCTTCCGGTTCCATGGCCGGACCAACCGTGCTCCTGTCGACCGCCGCCCTGTTCGCGCGGCCGCTCGCGTGGACCTTCGAGCTGGCGGCCGAGTGCGGGTACGAGGCCGTCGAGGTCATGGTCACCAAGGACCCGGCCAGCCAGGACCCGCGGACGATGCGCACGCTCGCCGCCGACCACGGGCTGCGGGTGGCGGCGATCCACGCGCCATCGCTGTTGCTCACCCGTTCGGTATGGGGAACCGACCCGATCGGCAAGATCGATACGGCGACGCGGGTGGCCGCGCATGCCGAGGTCCCGCTGGTCGTGATGCACCCCCCCTATCGGTGGCAGCGCACCTATCGCGATTGGCTGCACGAGTCGCTGCCGACCATCGAAGGACGCACGGGGATCACCGTCGCGATCGAGAACATGTTCCCCGTCCACGTTGGCCGGCGGCCGTTGATGCTGCATGCGAACCAAGATCTCGAGCAGCTCGCCGGCATCCCGCACCTCGTCCTCGACACGTCACATGCGGCCGTCGCCAAGCACGACCTCGTCCAGGTACGCAAGCTGTTCGGCGACCGCCTCCGGCACGTCCACCTGTCGGACAACGCGGGCAAGGGATGGGACTCGCACCTGCCGCCCGGCGAGGGGGTCCTCGACCTCGACGCGTTCCTGCACGACCTGCGCGATTGCGGGTTCGCCGGAACGGTGTCGCTCGAGGTCGACCTTCGGAAGCGCGCCGAGGACCCGGCCGGCCTGCGCTCGCTGCTCGTCTCCATGCGGGAGCGTGTCGAGGCAGAGCTCGGGATCGCGTAGCTATCCTTCGGGCATGCGACGAGGAACGGCGATCACGCTCATCGTGCTGTTCGTGGTGCTCGTCGTCGCGACGATCGTGCAGTTGAACCAACCATCCCCCTCGACGCCGTTCCCGGGGCCATCGGGCGGGACGGAGCTGCCGTCCCCGTCGCCGAGTTAGGCGACGGGTGAGGAGCCGCCGAGCGGCGCGGCCAGGTAGTGCTCGAACCATCGCTCGATCATCGCCTGCACCTGCTCGCCGTGTGACGACGACAACAGATCCGTGCCGTGCTCGTCGACGGGGATGATCTGTTCGTCCACCGGCTGAGGACCGAACGCGGCGAGGGCGTCGGCCGACGCCGCCGCGTTGGCCGGATCGTCGAGCCCCGCGATGTAGAGCTTGGCGCCCGTCACGGTCTGCAGCTGCGCCTGCCCGACCGCCAGCGGGGACAGCACCTGGGGCGCCGACAACATGACCAACGCGGGTACGCCCTCGCGGTCGGTGCTCGCGACGAGGAGCGCGGCCGTGCCGCCCATCGAAGCACCTGCGATGCCGACGCGCTGTACCCCGTCGTCACGCAGGAACGCGACCGCGGCCCGCAGATCCGTCGGCGCGGCGCCGATGTCCTTCTCGCCGGCGGAGCAGCCGCCCTCGCCGCCGGGGCAGTAGCCGCGGAAGTCGAACGTCAGCACCCGGAAGCCGAGCGACGCCAGCCGTTCGGCGAACGGGTACCACGATGTCTGATCGGCCGGCAGCATGTGCGCCAGCACGACGCCCTGCGTCGCGTCGGCGGGCCCGAAGAGTCGGCCGGCGAGCTCGATGCCGTCGGGCGTCTGGAAGGTCACCGCCGCCGAGGGACCCGGTTCCACCGTCGAGGTCGATCCACCGCATGCCGACGAGAGGACGGCGGTCAGGGTGATCGCGGCGAGGATGCCGAGGCGGGCCTGGACGGCCACGGCCGTGCCTACTTGCCCAGCTTCATCCGCTGGTGCCGGGTGCGCTTCAGAAGCTTCTTGTGCTTCTTCTTCCGCATCTTCTTCCGGCGCTTCTTGACTAGCGACGGCACGCGTTCCCTTTCACTCGGTTCCGAAGAGGCTCCGAAGGTCCACGCGCTTCGCGCGGTAGGTGTCCTCCAGACGAACGGAGCCCAGTCTAAGGGCTTTCGGGGGCTCTGCCACGGGCGTCGTCAGGCGCAACCCGCCGTCCTGTGGAACGTATCCGAGCAGACCGAGCCCGATGAACCCGCCCGCCCCATCGGACAACCCGACGAGCAAGCGGTCGAGCGTCACCAGATCCGACAGCGGCGGCAGCGTCGGCACGAACACGGTCGGCTTGATCCGGAAGCGCTGCTGATCGCCCTCGAAGTACCGAGCCATCGCTTTCTCGTGCGCCGCCATCCGCTCCTCGACGCTCGTGAGCACGACATCCGGATGGACGGAGGCACGGACGATCTCGGTGCCGAAGAAGCGCTCGACGATGCCGAAGATGGGCTCGAGCTCCTGGCCGCGCTGCAAGCCGGCGACGAGATCGGGCTCGAGCACGTCGACCATGTAGTACTTCAACAGCTCGCCGGCGATGCCCGAGATCTCGCCGCCGGTGTCGACGACCACGAGCTCGGCTCCCTCGGTCCGGGCTCGATCGCCGAGCCGCTGGAGCGCGCCGATCAGGGCGACGAGATCGTCCTGCGGCCGGGTCGATCCGACGAACCCGAGTGCGTCGGCGTGAGAGAGCGCCTCGAGGGTGAGATCGTCGGGGTTGCGGATGTGCTTCATGCCGACGGTCGTGGGCGGGCCGACGGTCTTCTCTGCGACATCGGCGTCGATGTAGGCGACGGAGCGGCCGACGCGCAGCCCGAAGGCCGCGGTCGCTCGTGCCAGGGTCGACTTGCCCGCGTCCAGGCCGCCGAGGAACACGACGGTGTGCGCGTGACGAGCGGCTCGGTCGACGAGCTGCTCATGCTCGTTCATGGACAGTACCTCCAGTCCCACCGGAGGCCCTGCCGCATCGCGTGGGCGCGCGAGAAGGTCCGTTAGATCGCTTCGGTGTACCGCTTGCTCAGGTACTCGTCGACGTCATCCTCACGGAGTCGATAGCTTCGGCCGACCCGGAGCGCCTTCATCTGGCCCTCCTTGATCAGCCGGTAGACGGTCATCCTCGAAACACGCAGGAGGTCAGCGACCTCATTCACGGTCAGCAGCTTGGCTTGGGTGAAACGTGTGCTCATGTGTGGCGGGATGGTAGGGGTTCGCGTGTGACGGCGTCTAGCCCCGCCGGTATCCCCGCTGGTCAGGACCCCGTCAGCGCGACGAACACGGGCCAGTAGTCGTTCGGGTCGACGTGGTCGTCGAAGACCAGGACGTGTTCCGTGCGGCCTTGGGCCTTGGCGACGAGCAGCGCGGGATCGTTGACGTCGGCGATCGCCATCGTCTCGACGCCGTCCTCGATCGCGGCGCCCGCGCACCCATGATCTGCGAACACGAGGTCGGGTCGCTCCGCCTCGAGGATCCGGTGCATCGCGAACGGCCAATGCGTGTGCCTGGGCTCGCGCGTGTCCGACAGCATCGCGACACCGTCCCAGTAGACGATTTCCCAGTCGTGGTCGAGTCGGCGCTCGCGCCAGCGAGCGTTGCCGGCCGGCGTGCGGACGTCGGCACCGTTGGTCGCGAGCCATGCGGCCAGCTCGTGGTAGAGGTATGCGAGCCCGACCGGATGTCCCGTCGCGAGCACGACGCGCTGACCGTCGGCAGCGGCCCGCCGCAGGCGTTCGCCCGCGGGTCCGCACGCATCGAGGATCGGCTCCGGCCGGATCTCGACCGGACCGGTACGAGCATCGCGATCGATCGGGGCACCCGCCGCGGCTTCCACGAGGTCGAGCACGTCGTCCAGCGTGAAGCCCTGCTGCAGGCCGGTGAGCCCGAACTCCTTGTCGGGATCGTGGTCGAGCAACGCTTGTGCGTTCCCTCGAACGTTGTCGAGCGGGTGCGTGGCCCAGCCCGCGACGAGGCCGGTGAGCAACGCGCGCGCCAACTCCTCACGAGGGACGTGACGAGGCGCCCACGAGGCCCGGTCCAACGGCGGCAGACGACGGACGTGCGCTTCGATAACGTCGGACGGCATCGAGCACGCAGCTTAGCGAGGAGGCGGAATGGAACTCCGCGACGCGATCGTCGTCGTGACCGGCGCGTCGTCCGGTATCGGCGAGGCGGCATCGGTGGCGTTCGCCAAGCGAGGCGCGCACGTCGTGCTCGTCGCGCGCCGCAAGGAACGCCTCGAGGCGTTGGCGGACCGGATCGAACGGGCCGGCGGCCGCGCCCTGGCGTGGAGCGGTGACGTCACGAAGCTGAGCGAGATGGAGAAGCTGCCAGGCCTCGTCAAGGAGCTGACCGGACGTCCCGCCGACGTCCTGGTGAACAACGCCGGCATCCCCGGAGGCGGCCCCTTCACCGAGCTCACGCATCAGCAGATCGACGACGTGGTGCGCGTCAACCTGCTCGCCGTCATGCACGTCACGCGCGTGTTCCTCCCGGGGATGCTGACCAGGCGCCGTGGGCACATCGTCAACGTCGCGTCGCTCGCCGGACGGTTCGCCTCACCGGGAACCGCGCTGTACACCGCGACGAAGCACGGGGTCGTCGCGTTCAGCGAATCGCTCAACTACGACACCGAGCCTGAGGGGGTGCTCGTGACCAGCGTGAACCCCGGTCTCGTGAAGACGGAGGGCTTCCCGGCGACCGGCGTTCCCGGCGCGTTCCTCCTGCGCGCGTCCAAGGTGGGCGAGGCGATCGTCCACGTCGTCCGTGACGACATCGCGCCGGAGTACTCGGTGCCGCGCTGGATCGCTCCGATGCAAGCGTTCCGGGTTTTCACGCCTCCGCTGTACCGTTGGGGTGTGCGTCAGATCCGCCGTTCCGCGCCCGCCACGCGGGCGAACAGATGATCCGGGCATCGGCTCGATGAGCGTCGCGCCGACCGTCGTCGACGAGCCGGAGGCCGAGGACCGCGTCGAGCCCGACGTGCCCTGGATCGTCATCGTGTGGAACGACCCGATCAACCTGATGTCGTATGTCACGTGGGTGTTCCAGAAGCTCTTCGGCTTCCCACGTCCGAAGGCGGAGAAGCTGATGTGGGACGTCCACACGAAAGGCAAGGCGGTCGTCGCCAACGGCCCGAAGGAACGCTGTGAGGCATACGTCAGCTCGCTGCACGGCTACGGGCTCTGGGCGACGTTACAGAGAGACCGATGAGCGTCGCGATCACATCGGCGGGCAAGGGCGGCGTGGACGTCGACCTGCCACCGGATCTCCGCGAACTGCTGGCGTCGCTCGCCAAGCAGCTGGTCGAGCTGATCGACGACCCGGATTCCGCGGACGACCCCGGCATGGCGCGCCTGTTCCCACCGGCGTCGGTCGACGACCCGATGGAGGCGCTCGGCTTCGAGCAGCTGATGGGCGAGGCGCTGCGCGCCGGGAAACGCGAGTCCGCGAACATCCTCCGCGCGACCGCCGACGCGAAGCACCTCGACGCGGAAGCGACCCTCGCCTGGATGCGATGCCTGAACGACATCCGGCTGTTGCTCGGCACGAAGCTCGACGTCCAGGAAGAGACGGACCTCGGGTCGTTCCTGGACGACCCGCTGACCGAGCAGGCCGCGATCATGTACATCGCGCTGAGCGAGCTCGTGGAGATGCTCTCTCGCGCCGCTGATCCGAGCTAGCGGACCGGCGCGCCGACCCTGTGGATCTTCAGCATGTTGGTCGTCGAGCGTCCCGCCGGCGTGGACGCGACCATCACGACCGCTTCCCCCGGTGCGGCGAGGCCGTTCGCCTGCAGCCCGCGATCCATCAAGGCGATCATGCCGTCGGTGTCGGTCGGCGGCGTCGCCGGCAACGCCTCGACGCCCCACTGCAGGCACATGATCCGTTGCACCTCGCGCGGCGGCACGAACGCGTACACCGGCACGGACGGCCGCTCGGCGGACAGCAAGCGGGCGGTCCGGCCGGTCTCCGTGTAGCACGTGATCGCGACGATGTGGAGGTCGCCCACGGGGATCGCGGCCGCTGCGTGGGCGACCGCAGCGCCCTCGCTCGTGTGACGGCATGCAGGCTGCGGCGCGCGGAAGGGGCGTCCCTCCGCCTCGACGAACCCGGCGATCGTCGACGCGGCAGACGCCGACTCGAACGGATAGGAACCGACGGCGGTCTCCCCCGACAGCATCACCGCGTCGGCGCCGTCGAGCACCGCGTTCGCGACGTCCGTCGCCTCCGCGCGCGTCGGCCGCGGCGCGTGGATCATCGACTCGAGCATCTGGGTGGCGACGATGGCTGGGCGTCCCGCTTCCCGAGCGGCGCGGACGAGCTCCTTCTGGATCAGCGGGATCTGCTCCATCGGGAGCTCCACGCCGAGGTCGCCCCGAGCGATCATGACGGCGTCGGCTTCGGCGAGGATCCCGTCGATGTCGGTGACGGCGGGGCGCGTCTCGATCTTGGCCACGATGGGCACATAGCCTTCGCCCATCGCGGCGCGCAGGTCGCGGATGTCGTCGGGCGAACGGACGAACGACTGCGCGACGAAGTCCGCCTGCAGGTCGATCGCGCGCGCGAGGCCGTCGCGGTCACGGTCGGTCACGGCCGGCAGGCTGAGCCGCTCGGCGGGCACGTTGACCCCCTGGCCGGTCCGAACGGTGCCGCCGGCGATGCAGCGCGTCGCAACGATGCCCTCGCGGATCTCCTCGACCGCGAGCTCCGCCGCGCCGTCCGCGAGCAGTACGCGATCGCCCGCCTCGAGGTCGGCCGCCAGCCCGGGGTGCGTGGTCGAGGCCCCGGCGTCGTCGCCGTCGCCATCGGGCCGCAGCTCGAAGCGTTGCCCCGGCTTCAGGCGGATGGGGTCTGGGTCCAGCGTGCCGAGACGGACCTTCGGGCCCGGCAGATCGACCAGCACGGCGAGCGGTGTGTCCGTGGCGTCCTCTGCCTCGCGGACGAGCTCGACCATCCGCGCGTGCTCATCGGGCGTCCCGTGCGAGAAGTTCAGCCGGAACACGGACGTGCCCGCGCGCACGAGACCTTGGACGAGCTTGGGGCTCGCGCTCGCCGGACCCAACGTGCAGATCAGCTTGGTCCGTGCCATCAGCCCAGTATCTCCACGACGTCTTCGATGACCGTACGAGCCGCCGCATCGGCCGGCGCCGGCTCGAGCGCAGGTTCAGAGAAGGTCGCGGGCACGTGCTCACCGGCCTTCTCGCTCGCACGCGTGACCCACGCCGGGGGGAGCTCGTCCGGCAGTTCCTCGATGGCTCCGGCCATCTCCGCGAAGTACAGGGTCCAGGCGCGGGGCACGACCCGGGCCCACTGATAGCCGCCGCCGCCGGTCGCGACCCACCGGCCGCCCGCCGCCTCGTGGGCGAGTTCGTGCAGGGCCCGCGCCGCCTGCCGGTACGCCGCCGTCGTGAGTCGCAGCTGCGCGAGCGGGTCGCTGTGGTGCGTGTCGCAGCCGAGCTGCGTCACGAGGAGATCGGGCTCGAAGCCGGCCACCGCCTTCGGCACGATCGTCGTCAGCGCCTCGAGCCAGGCGTCGTCGCCGGTGCCGGCGGGAAGGGGCACGTTGATCGCGCTTCCCGGTGCGTTCGGCCCTCCCCGCTCGGAAAGGCCGCCGGTCCCAGGGAAGAACATGAACGGTTCGAACTCGTGCAGCGAGATCGTAAGCACCCGCGGCTCGTCCCAGAAGATCGCCTGGACGCCGTCACCGTGATGCACATCGACGTCGACGTACGCCACGCGTTCGGCTCCGTTGGCCAACAGCCACGCGATCGCCACCGCCGGGTCGTCGTAGACGCAGAAGCCACTCGCGCGGGCCGGCATCGCATGGTGCAGCCCCCCGGCAGCGTTGAACGCGTGCATCATGCCCCCCCGCCACACGGCGTTCGCCGCCGCGACCGACGCCCCGGCAACGAGTGCTCCGGCTTCATGCATGTCGGCGAAGATCGGGTTGTCGCCGGGTCCATACCCGAACGGTGCCCACGCGCCCGGTTCGCCGTGGCCGGCTCGCGTGGTCGCGTCGATGAACGCCGGCGTGTGCACCCGCTCGAGGTCCTCGGTCGAAGCCGGCTCTGCGCCGAACGTGCTGACACCGTCGCGGCGGTCGAGCCCGCACGCCGAGATGAGGTCCCACGTCAGCAGCACGCGATCCGGCCGGAGGGGATGCTGCGGCCCGTGGTCGTAGATGCGCGCCTCGGGGACGACGACGAGCCCCACCCGATCGCTCATCCCGGACGGACCGACGAGCCGCCCTCGGTCGAGCCGAGGCGCACGAGGAACGAAACGATCACGAAGGCGACGACGAGGATCGCAACGCGAGGGCCGATCCGCTGATCGGCCACGACATCACCGGTCACGTCGGTGACGCAGACCTGTTCCGCGAACGTCTGTGACGTCGTGAACGTCGGATCGTCGCCGTTGCATCGATATCGCGTGGGGAACAGCGCGACCGCCGCCACGAGCGCACCGATGATGACAACCGCGCTCAGGGCGTAGATGGCTCGACGGCGCACGGCGGCACCATATCGGAGGGGTCAGCCCTCGGCCGAGATGCTCCTGATCGCCCCGACGGTCCGTTCCACGAGCGTCGAGGCGTCCTCGTCCGTCAGCGAGAACGGCGGCCCGAGCATCACGAGGTCCCCCGCGGCTCCGTCGACGTGACCGGTCGAGGAGTACAGGAGCAGACCGGCATCGCGAGCGGCGCCGACGACGCGCTCCGTCATCTGTGCCTGCCGAGGGAAGGGCTCCTTCGACTCCCGGTCCGCGACCAGCTCGATCCCGAGCATCATGCCGAGACCACGCACGTCTCCCACGGACGGCTCGTCCCCGAGGGCGGCCGACAGGTCGCCGTGGATCTTGGCGCCGAGATCGCGCGACCGCTCAACGAGCCCGTCGTCACGCAGCCGGTGCAGCGTCGCGCGGGCGACGGCGGCGCCGAGCGCGTGGTGCGACCAGGTGAAACCGTGCACGAAACCCTTCAGTGCGACCGCCTCGAATACCTCGCCGCTTGCGGCCGCGAACCCGAACGGCACGTAGCCGCTCGTCGTTCCCTTGCCGGCCGTCACGATGTCGGCCTGCACGTCCCAATGCTCGAGGCCGAACCAGCGGCCGGTGCGCCCGAACCCCGTCATCACCTCATCGGCGATGACGAGTACGCCGTAGCGCCGGCAGACCTCGACCATCTTCGGCCAGTAGTCATCGCTCGGAACCGCAGCGCCGAGGGTCGCCCCGCTCACCGGTTCGGCGACGAACGCCGCGACGGTGTCCGGCCCGTAGGACTCGATCATCCGCTGGAGCTCGGCCGCGTGCCAGTCGCCGCAACCCGCAGGGTGACTCGGGTTCTCGCATCGGTACTCGTAGGCCCCCGGCGCATGCAGGAACCGCCCGAGCCATGGCGTGTATGGCTTTCGCAGCGGTTCTTTCCCCGACAGGTCGAGCGCGCCGAGCGTGTTGCCGTGGTAGGAGGACCGGCGTGCGATCACGGTCGAACGCCCGCCTTGCCCGACCGCCAGGTGATACGCGCGCGCGAGCTTGAGCGCCGTTTCGACCGCCTCGGAGCCGCCGCTCACCGGGTAGATGTGCGCATCGGCGACCGGCAGCACCGACGCGATCTCGTCGGCGTAGGACTCGACGGCCTCGGTCGTGAACATCGTCGGATGCACGTACTGGGTCTTGCGCAGCTGCTCCGAGGCGGCCTCGATCAGGGAGCGGTCGTTGTGGCCCACCCCCACGACGATCGCGCCGCCGGAGCCGTCCAGGTAGCGCTTGCCGTCGGCGTCGGTGATCCAGGCCCCATCGGCGGACACGGCCGTCGGCAGCTGCCGGCTGGCCCGGGGGAACACATGACTCATCGCGCTACCGCCACCGTCACTCGACCGGCGGGTCCTTGCGCTCGTCGTCGGCGAGCTGTTCGGCCAGCCGATCCCCGCGCGCGGCACGGATCCGCTTGATCTCCTCGGCCCAATCGGGCTCGTCGGCATCGACCACTGGTGCGTCGGGCTCGTCGGGCATCGGGGCCAGATTACTTCGTGTAGATGCCCTGGGGATCGAGCTCCTCGCGGATCAAGCGGAGCTCGTCGCTGGTCGGCGCCGGCGTTTGGCCAAGGTCATCGGCGACACGCGGCTCCCAACCCGTGTTCGCACGGACGTCCTCGAGCGTCACGCCCGGATGCATGGTCAGCAGGGTCATCTCGCCCGTCGCGGCGTCGAACCCGTAGGTGGCGAGGTCGGTCACGACGCTCGTCGGGCCGCTACCCGCCCAGCCGCGCGCAGCGTCATGCGCCGGATCGCCGCTGTGCCCAGGGGACGTGCGGAAATCCAGCTGCTCGACGAAGGACCGCTGCGCCTGCCGCATGATCACGAGCACCTGCTTCGCGTGGATCGCGATCTCGCAGGCGCCCCCCGAACCGGGCAGGCGCACCTTCGGGTGCTCGTAGTCGCCGATCACGGTCGTGTTCAGGTTGCCGAACCGGTCGATCTGCGCGCCGCCGAGGAACGCGACGTCGACGTGGCCTCGTTGCAGGTAGTACGCGAACAGCTCGTACATCGAGACGATCGAGGTCGAGCCGGTCGCGAGCGTCGGGTCGCCGATCGACAGGGGCGGCCGCTCCGGCCTAGCGCCGTAGACGCCCGACTCGTAGATCAGCTGCAGCTCCGGCGCGACCGTCCACTGCGCGAGGTTGCAGACGATGTTCGGCAGACCCACGCCGACGAAGCAGTTGTGCACGCCGCCGAGCAATCGCGCGCTCGCGGCGATCATGATCTCGTTCTTCGAGTAGCCGAGGTCGGCTCCGGCGGCCTCGGACGCGCTCACGCGTACCTCCCGTAGTCGACCTCGCCGGACATGGCGACTTCAGGTCGCAACGCGTCCCAGTGCGCGTCGCCGAACTTCTCCACGTACTCGCGATGGTTCGCGGTGCCATAGACCCACTCGTCCAGCCACGAGTCCATCGACGACTGCTCCTTCGCGATCGCGTCCCACGCGAGGTAGAACCGGTTGTCGCGGTCGTAATAGCCCTGCGCGAACGATGGGTGACAGCCGAACGGCTCCTCGACGACGGCGCTGACGATCGCGCCGGGGATCACCGTGCGGTTCGGGTCCTTGCGGATCGTCGATTCCTCGACGACCTCCTCGACCACGACGATCACGCGCTTGGCCGCGAAGGCGACCTCCTTCTGGCAGCCGAGCAGGCCCCAGATCTGCGTGTCGCCATCTGCGTCCGCCCGCTGCGCCGCGACGATCGCGACGTCGGGCTGCAGTGGCGGCACCACGTACACCTCGGTCGCGTCCTCGTACGGTGAGGTCATGGGCACGATCTTCGGATTGACCCTGGGGATGTCCGACTCGTAGTAGCTCCGGATCGGGAAGAACGGCAGGTTCGCCGCGCCCGCCATGTAGCGAGACACCATGCCGAAGTGGGAGTACTCCTCGATCTCAAGCGGTTCGGGGTCGGCCCTCTCGATCCGTCGGCGGACCGCGTGGAGGTTCCCGACGCCGGGGTTACCCATCCAGCTGAAGATCAGCTTCGATGCCACACCCGCGCCGATCATCTGGTCGTAGATCACGTCCGGCGTCATCCGCGCGAGCGTGAGGTCGCGGCGCCGCTGCCGGATGATCTCGTGCCCGGCAGCGAACGAGATCAGGTGCGTGAACCCTTCGATCGCGACCGTGTCGCCGTCGTGGACCAGCTCGGCCACGGCGTCGTGCATCGACGTGACCTTGCTCATCGCGTCCCGAACGTGAGCGTGTCGGGCTCGAGGCCCATCTACGCCCTCGCTTCGACCTCTGCGACGGCCTCTTCGAAGATCTCGAGCGCGGCCTGCGCCTGGTCCTCGCGGAACACGAGGGGCGGGCTGACCCGGATGTCGGCGTCGCCGCAGCCGAGCACCAGCAGGCCCTTGCGGAACGCCGCCTGCTCGACCGCCCCGGCGACGTCGTGGTCGGCGAACGACATGCCGATCCACAGCGCTCGGCCCCGGACGTCGGTGACGATCGGGTGGCGCGACGCGATGTCGCGGAGCCCCGCGAGCAACACATCGCCGACCGCCTTCGCGTTGTCGAGCAGACCTTCCTGTTGGATCACCTCGAAGGTGGCGAGGGACGCGGCACACGACACCGGCGAGCCGCCGTACGTCGAGCCGTGCGCGCCGAGCTCCCAGACCATCAGGTCGTCACGGGCGACCATCGCGCCGAGCGGCAGCCCACTCGCGATCCCCTTGCCCGCGAGGATGACGTCGGGTGTCACGCCCTCCTGCTCGATCGCCCACATCGTGCCGCTGCGACCCATGCCCGACTGCACCTCGTCACACACGAGCAGGATCCCGTGCCGGTCACACAGCTCGCGCAGGTACCGGAACCAACCCTCGGGCGGCAGCTCGTAGCCGCCTTCCCCGAGCCAGGACTCGACGACGATCGCGGCCACCTCGGTCGGTGAGACCATCCGCTGGAACAAGACCTCCTCGATGTGGTCGAAGTCCCCATAGAAGGAGTGGTACACGCTCGGCAACATCGGCCCGAAGTTCGTGCGGTACTTGGCCTTCGAGGCGGTCAAGGTGACCGAGCCCATCGAGCGCCCGTGGAAAGACCGGTAGAAGCCGATCAGGTACTGGCGGCCGGTCGTGTACCGCGCGAGTTTGATCGCCGCCTCGACCGCCTCGGTGCCAGAG
>JBKPRM010000236.1:0-2277 GCA_046734555.1 Actinomycetota bacterium
GCACGGGGTTGCGCGTCAGCACCGCGCGGGTGAGCCCGCGCGATCGGCGGATCTTCTCCTCACGTGACATCTCGAGCGAGGCGGCGATCGCGTCGGCCGTCTCGGCCACGTCGAACGGGTTCACCGGCAGTGCGTGGCGCCCGAGCCGTGCGAAGGCACCGGCGTTCTCCGACAGGATCAGCGCGCCGTGGCGCCGGTTGACGAGCGGTCCTTCCATCGCGACGAGGTTCATGCCGTCGAAGATCGGGTTCACGAGCAGCGCGTCGTAGAGGCCATAGGCCGCCACCGCGCGCGCGTAGCTCTCGTCGGTGCGCACCTCGATCGGCTGCCACCCCGCGCCGCCGAACTTCGAGTTGATCTGATCGACGAGGTCGTGCATGCGCGTCGCGTAGGTCTGGTACTCGGGGATCTCCGTGCGCGACTCGGGCAGCAGCGCGAGGAACCGCACGCGCCCGCGCCACTCCGGCCGGTCGTGCAGGAAGGTCTCATACGCTTGGAAGCCGCGGACGACGTTCTTCGACAGCTCGAGGCGGTCGACGCGTAGCAACAGGTGCGAATCGCCGCGCCAGGCGGCGAGCTCCTTGCGGATCGCCTTGACCTCCGGGCTTCGCGCGGTGGTCCGCAGCGGCATCGGATCGAGCGACACGGGATACGTGCGGACGAACACCGTGCGATCGCCGATGCGGATCCGCCGGCGCCGCACGTCCACGTGCACGTCGCGGAGCGAATCGCGGACCGACAACAGGAAGTTCTCCGCCCAGCGCTCGGCCTGGAAGCCGAGCACGTCGGCGCCGAGCATGCCGTACAGCAGGTCCTCCCGCATGTGCGACGGCAACACGCTCAGGGCTGACTGCCCACCGAACGGGGTGTGCGTGAAGTGCGCGATCCGCGCGGTCGGCTGCAGCTCTCGCAAGAACCGCGGCACGAGGGACAGGTGGTAGTCCTGCACGAGATAGACCGGGTCGCGGTCGGCCTCGGCCTCGAGGGCGTGGGCGAACATCCGGTTGACCTCGCGGTAGTCGTCCCAGATCAGCCGGGTCTCGGCGTCCCAGCTCGGCAGGTAGGACAGGTCGAACAGATGGTGGTGCAGCTGCCAGAGCACCCGGTTCGCGATGCCGTTGTAGTAGCCGGCGAAGCGTTCCGGCGGGATGTCGACGAAGCCGGCTCGCCCGGCAGGGTCGACGTCGATCGAATGGCCCCCTGCCGCGACGTCTCGGTCCCCGTCGGTCATGGCCGCTGCGAGCCAGGTCGCATCCGACTCGAACAGGACCCCCGCGAGGGCGGTCACGAGGCCGCCGGACCCGCGTTCGCCAACGAGCTCTCCATCCTCGTTGCGATGGAAAGACACCGGACCTCGATTGGAGGCGACGACGAGGGGTGACTCGAACGCCGCCGGCTGCGCGTGGGGCATCGCGTCGTTCATCTTAGTAGGACTGGGCACAGAGGGTTCGGCTTGAGGGAACCCCTCCTAGCTGAGGTGCGCCACCTCCGGCACGGAAGGCGCCTCCTCGCCTTCGGCGAGGAGGCGCCCCCACGATCGGTGATCGTCCGGGGGTATCTCCCGCGCGATCACCATCGGTCACCGTTGGCCGGATCAGTAGTAGCGGCGAACCCGGCGCCGCGCACCCCACGGGCGAGCCCACGGCCGCGCGTAGGGACGGCCGGCGACGGGACGTGCGCTCCCGCGGCGGAACAACAACAGCAGGAACAGGACCGCTGCAACGGCGATGATCACCCATACCCAAGGTTGCATCGTCTCTCCCTCCTTCACGTCCTTCGGGATCGTGATACCCGCCGCCCGGCGGGCTCACACACCGAGCGGTGTCATGCGGCTTCGGCGAACGCCTCCCGCACGGCCGGCACCAGCGCGTCCGATGCGAACGCGAAGAACGCGTCTTGATCCGCGCCCACCTGATGCAGGAACACGTGCGTGAACCCCATCTGCTGGAGCTCGTTCAACTTCTGGATGTATGGCTTCGGGTCCGTCCCGAGCGTCGCCGTCTCGCGCAGGTCCGCCGGCTCGATCGCCTCGGCCGCTTGTTCGAAGTGCCGTGGCAGCGGCAGCTCGGCGGAGAGCTCACCGGGGATGCCGGGATTCGGCCACCGATCGCGGATCGTTCGCAGGGCCCGCTCCTCGGAGTCGTCGGCGTTCACGAGGAGCTCGGCCATCCGCGGGCCGATCCCGCCGTCGGCATCGTAGGCGTCGAGCGGCTCCTGCGACGGGCCGGGCACGATCAGGCCGTCGCCGATCTCGGCGGCGAGCGACGCGGACTCACC
>JBKPRM010000237.1:0-4332 GCA_046734555.1 Actinomycetota bacterium
AGGTAGGTTCGCGCGTTCTCGTCGGCCTGCGCCGCCGTCAGCATCGGGCGGGTTTCGGACCGACCGGAGGGATCGCCGACCCGGCTGGTGAAGTCGCCGACGATCAGCACCGCGATATGACCGGCGTCGAGGAACTGCTGGAGCTTGCGGAGCACGACCGTGTGGCCGAGCGTCAGGTCGGGTCGGCTCGGGTCGATCCCGAGCTTCACCCGCAGCGGCCGCCCAAGCGCCAGCTTCTGCTCGAGGCCATCGGTCGGGTTGATCTCTGCTGCGCCGCTCCGCAACACCTCGAGGTCGGCGGCCATCGCGCGGATGCTACCAAGCGCCTCCCAGCGGAAACGCAGGTCAGGGGTACGCTTCTGGCCGCGATGGTCAGGGCTCGATGGCCTCTCGCACTCGCGGTCGTCCTTGCCTTCGCGGCGAGCGCCTGCGACCTTCCCCGACTGGAGGACCAGCGGGAGCGCCCGCTTGCCCAGACGTCGTTCGTCTACGCGAGCGACGGCACCGGGATCACCGAGCTGCACGCCACCGAGGATCGGGTGGTCCTGACCGCCGACCAGATGACACAAGACGTGCGTGAAGCGGTCGTCGCGATCGAAGACCGTCGCTTCTACTCACATGGCGGTATCGACCTGCACTCGATCTTCCGAGCCGCCGCCGTCGACATCAGCCGCGGCGAGTTCGTGGAGGGCGGCTCGACGATCACCCAACAGCTCGTCAAGAACCTGTATACCGGGAACGCCGACACGCTCCAGCGCAAGATCGACGAGGCCGCGCTCGCCCTCCAGATGGAGCGGACGTTCACGAAGGACGAGATCCTCACCTCTTATCTCAACACCGTGTATTTCGGCGAGGGCGCCTACGGCATCGAGGCTGCGGCGGAGACGTACTTCGGGATCCACGCGAACGAGCTCTCCCTGTCGCAGTCGGCCATGCTCGCCGGCCTCATCACCGCGCCCAACCACTTCGATCCGTTCATCCGCCCGGATTCCGCCGAAGGACGGCGCAACGTCGTCCTGCGTGAGATGCACGACATGGGGACGATCACGCACGCGGAACGGCGCGCAGCCCGCCAGGAGCCGATCGTGGTCGCGCGGAGCGACGGGGTCGAGCACTACCCGTTCCCCTACTTCATCGACTATCTGAAGCGGTGGTTCCTGTCCAACCCGGCGTTCGGCAAGACCTATGACGATCGGTACCGGTTGCTGTTCACAGGTGGGTTGCGGATCACCACGACCCTGGACCCGACGATCCAGCGGTCGGCCGAGTACTCCGTCGACCAGATCCTTCGGTATCCGAAGCGCGATCCCGACGCCGCCGTGACCGTGCTGGATCCCCGCACCGGCTACGTCCGCGCGATGGTCGGCGGACGCGACACCCACTTCTGGAGCGATACGAACGCTGGGCGCGTGAACCTCGCGACGGACGCGGGCGGCTCCGGCAGGCAGACGGGATCGGCGTTCAAAGCCTTCGCGCTCGTCGCGGCTCTGTCCCACGGCTACTCGGCCGACTCGACGTTCTCGGCACCGGCCTCCATCACCCTGCCGCTACCCGGCGGCGGGACGTGGCACGTGACGAACGCGGACGGACACGACTACGGCACGCTCAGCCTGCGCTCGGCGACCGAGGATTCGGTCAACACGGTCTATGCCCAGTTGATCCAACAGCTCGGGGCCGACACCGTCGTGCGGACGGCGGAGTCGATGGGCATGCGCTGCTGCACGAGCGTCGGCGAGCCGCGCAAGCCACTGCTCGCCGTCGACAGCGCCGTCCTCGGCTCCAACGAAGCGAACACCCTCGAGATGGCGAGCGCCTACGGCACGCTCGCGACCGGTGGGCGCCGTGTCGACCCGGTGCCGGTCGAATCGGTGGTCGGTCCGGATGGCAGGATCTTGTGGCAGGCGGACCCGCAGCCTCAGCAGGTGATCGATCCGCAGGTCGCAGCCGCCGCCAACGACATCCTGCAAGACGTCGTGCTCTACGGCACGGGCACCGCCGCGAACATCGGCCGGCCGCAGATCGGCAAGACCGGGACCGACGACAACCATGACAACGCCTGGTTCGTGGGCGCGGTGCCGCAGCTCGCGGCGGCCGTCTGGGTCGGGTTCCACGAGGGTCAGATCCCGATGGAGCCCCCGCGGACGCGGATCACGGTGTTCGGTGGCACCTGGCCTGCCCAGATCTGGCGTGTGCTGATGCAGAAGGCGACCGCCACCCTCCCTGCGGAGGCGTTTCCCACGCCCGAGGTGCAGTACGTCACGGTCGCGATCGACTCAACGCAAGATCCCGCGTGCCTGCCGAACGACTTCACACCGCCGAACCACATCGTGAGCCTGAACTTCGTCGCGGGAACCGAGCCGACGGATGTCTGCACCACGCCCACATCGCTCCAGCACGTCCTCGTTCCCTCGGTGATCGGCTTCGACGACCAGCAGGCGGAGTCGGCGCTGACGGCCGCGGGCTTCTACGTGAAGTCGGTGCACGAGGCGTCGACCCAGCCGCCCGGCACGGTGATCTACCAGCAGCCCGCTGCGGGCACCTCGAAGGAGCAGACGAGCACGGTCACGGTGACCGTCGCGATGGCACCACCCGACGGGTAGCACCGGGGGTCGGCGTCACCCACGGGGACCCCGCCTCGATCCAACGCCAGGGCTCCTCCGTCCCGACGGAGATCCCGATCCGGCGCGTCACGGCGACCCGCGGGGCAGGCACCTGCTCCCCCGGCTCGAGCCACAGGACGTCTGACCGCAATAGGTCGACGCCGTCCAGCGACCGGTCGACGCCGAGGGCCTGCGCGAGCCTCGCCGGTCCGCGACACAGGAGCCGCGGTTCGTCGACGCCGCGGTTCGCAGCCATCGTCTCCACGCCCTCGAGCGGCTCGCCGGCCCGAAGGAGCACCGCCGCGCCGTGCCCCGCGGGCCCGGTCACCACGTTGAGGCAGTGGTGCAGGCCGTAGATCAGATACACGTAGAGATGTCCGGGCGGGCCGAACATCGCGGTCGTGCGGGCGGTCGGCCCCCGGAACGAGTGGCTCGCGGGATCGTGCGGCTCGTATGCCTCGGTCTCGACGAGGCGGACGCGGCAGACCGACCCGTCGCCGAACCGACGGACGAGGTGACGGCCGAGCAAGGCCGGGGCGACCTCGGGCGCGGGTCGAGCGAACCACGCGCGCGTCAGCGCGCGCGTCACGATCCGGCGAGGCCGAACAGGAAGACCAGCAACGCCTTCTGCGTGTGGAGACGGTTCTCGGCCTGGTCGAACACGACCGAGTGCTCGCCGTCGATCGCGTGGTCGGCGATCTCCTCGCCGCGGTGCGCGGGCAGGCAGTGCATCACGAGCACGCCGGGGTCGGCGATCTCGATCAGGGCGTCGTTCACCTGATAGGACCGGAACACGAGCGCGCGCTCATCGGCCTCGCGCTCCTGACCCATGCTCGCCCACACGTCGGTATATAGGACGTGCGCACCCTTGGCCGCGACACCCGGGTCGGTCCCGACCTCGATCGAGCCACCGGTGTCCGACGCGATCTCTGCGGCGCGGTCGACGACCTGGCGGATCGGTTCGAACCCGACCGGCGTGGCGACGCGCACCGTCATCGCGGCCTTCGCCCCGGCGAGCAGCAGCGAATGCGCCACGTTGTTGCCGTCGCCGACGTAGGTCAAGACCTTCCCTGCCAGTCCGCCGAGATGCTCCTGGATCGTCAGGAGGTCGGCGAGCGCCTGGCACGGGTGTTCGAAGTCCGACAAAGAATTGATCACCGGGATCGAAGCCGCCTCCGCGAGCGCCTCCAGCCGCTCCTGCTCGAACGTTCGCAACACGATCGCGTCGACGTATCGCGACAACACACGGCCCGTGTCTTCGATCGTCTCGCCGCGGCCGAGCTGGAGGTCCCCCGAGGACAGGGTCAGCGGATGGGCGCCGAGCTGCGCGACACCGACCTCGAAGCTGACGCGGGTTCGGGTGGACGACTTCTCGAAGATCAGAGCCACGGACCTGCCCGCGAGCGCGCCGGCATGCAGGGATCGGTCGGCCTTGATCCGAGCGGCGAGCGCGAGCACCTCGTGGAGCTCGGTTGCTGAGAGATCGTCGACGGATAGGTAGTCGCGCGCCATGCAGCGAGTGTATCCGCGCCGTGATCGGGTCCGTCAGCCGCCCCGGAGGGTGGCGCCGAAACGCGTCGCGGCCGTCGCGACGATCCGGTCGATCACGAGGGCCGCCTCCTCGTCGGTGAGCGTCCGGTCGGGCGCTCGCAGCTCGATCGAGAAGGCGAGCGAGCGGGTATCGTCGGGAAGGGGCGGACCTGCGAACACGTCGAACAGCACGATGCGGTCG
>JBKPRM010000238.1:0-19015 GCA_046734555.1 Actinomycetota bacterium
GGCTTGTTCTCGACCGGCGGACGGACCACGTTCACATGGCAGTTCTCGAACTACAGCGATGCCCTCAGCCAGAACTGGCAGATCTATCTGCGGTCGCTCCTGTTCGCCGGCATCGCCACCGTGCTGTGCATCGGTCTGGCCTACCCGATGGCGTACTGGATCGCGTTCTACGGCGGCAAGTGGAAGGCGACCCTGTTCTTGCTGATCCTCGTGCCGTTCTTCGTCTCGTTCGTGATCAGGACCGTGCAGTGGAACTTCATCCTGGGGACGAACGGCCTGCTGTTCGGCCCGCTCAAGAACCTCGGGTTGTTATCGGAGGACTTCCGGGTGCTGGGAACCAAGGTCGCCGTGATCGCCGGCATCACCTACAACTACATGCCGTTCGCGGCACTGCCCCTCTACGTCGCGCTCGAGCGCATCGACCGTCGACTCGTCGAGGCGGCGAAGGATCTGTACGCGTCGAAGCCGATGGCGTTCCGCAAGGTCGTGCTGCCGCTGTCGTTCCCCGGCATCTTCGCCGCGGTGATCTTGACGTTCGTCCCTGCGACGGGTGACTACGTCAACTCGGTGATCCTTGGCGGGGGCGGTCCAGGAACCACGATGATCGGCGTGCTGATCCAGGACTACTTCCTCGTGCGACACGAATATCCGACCGCCGCCGCCCTCTCGGTGATCCTCATGCTCGGGATGTTGGTCTTGGCGATCGCGTACGCGCGCGTATTGGGAACCGAGGACTCGACCCTCGCGGCGGCGACAGCATGAGCGCCGTTGCGACCCGCGACGTCGTCACGGTTCCGGACTCGCCAGCCGTTCGGCACCCGAAGAAGCGCTGGACGCGATTCATCCTGCCCGTCTTCACGCTCGGCATGATCGTGTATCTCGCGTTCCCCGTGTTCGTCATGATCTTGTACAGCTTCAACATCGTGGCGCAACGGCAGGTCGCGAAGTTCACCTGCTGCACGCTGCAGTGGTGGAGGCAGATCGGCGCGATCAAGGAGTTGAACGACGCCTTGGTGACATCCGTCGCGATCGGGCTCCTCGCTGCGACCATCGCGACGATGCTCGGAACGCTGGTCGGCCTGGTGCTCGGCAGGTACTCGTTCCGCGGCCGCGGCGCGACGAACTTCGTCATCTTCCTCGCGATCGCGGTACCCGAGATCGTGCTCGGTTCCGCCCTGCTCGCGATGTTCGTTCAGGTCAACAGCAACAAGCCCCTCGGCCTCATCGCGCCACTGGGGTTCGGCACGATCTTGTTCTCCCACGTGGCGTTCTCGATCGCGTTCGTCGCCATCACCGTTCGCGCACGTGTGCAGGGTCTCGACATCGCCATGGAGAACGCCGCCCAGGATCTCTACGCGACGCCGCGTGCAGCCTTCTTCAAGGTGACCTTCCCCTTGATCCTGCCCGGGATCGTGGCGGGCTTCCTGCTGGCGTTCGTCCTGTCCCTCGACGACTTCGTGATCACGAACTTCGTGAACGGCACGCGCAACACCTTCCCCACGTGGGTGTTCGGGGTGCAGAAGCTCGGCTTCCCGGTGCAGGTGAACGTCTGGGGCACGGTCTTGTTCACCATCGGCGTCGTCATCGCCGGCTTCCAGCTGGTCCGGGCGCGTTTGGGAACGACCGCTTCCTGACCTGCGGGGTAAGGTTCACGGTGCCCGTGCCGATACCTGCAGCGGCCGCCCCGGCGGCGTCCTGATGCCATGACGAACCCCACGATCGACCCGCGTTGGGCACAGCCCTTCTCCCGCCGGACGTTCCTGCGGGGGACCGGCGCCGCGGTCGGCCTGGCCGCCGCCGGGGCGCTGCTCGCGGCCTGTTCCGACGAGGCCACCGGTCCGTTCGACGGGCCGCCCGCCGGACGCGTCGACTTCGCGAACTGGCCGTTGTACGTCGATCGTAAGGTGGTGAAGGGTCAGATCGTTCGACCCTCGCTGGTGGAGTTCACGAAGCAGACGCACATCGAGGTCAACTACCGCGAAGTGATCCCCGATGCTGAGACGTTCTTCCAGAACATCCAGCCCTACCTCGCGGCGGGCAAGCCGACCGGATGGGACATCGCGGTCATCACCAACGGCGGCACCCTCACCAAGATGATGGGCCTCGGCTATCTCATGCAGCTGCCGGCCGACCGGCGCCCGAACTTCGACCGGTACGCCTCGGACGCCGCGAAGAACCGCAGCTACGACCCCGACAGCACGTTCTCGATGCCGTGGCAGTCGGGCGTGACGGGGATCGGATGGAACCCGGGACTCACGGGCGGGCATCCAGTGACGAGCCTCGAGGAGTTCTTCTCCGGCGACCTCCCCGGCAAGATCGGCATGTTCAGCGACAACGTCGACATGCCCAATATGCTCTTGCTCGCGATCGGGGTCGAGCCGGAGACCTCCACCGAGGCCGACTGGAAGCGTGCGACGCAGTGGCTCCGCGACAAGATCGACAAGGGTCTGCGCGTGACGTTCTTCAAGCAGAACTATCTGAACGCGCTGTCGGCGGGGGATGTCGTCGCGTCGATGGCATGGTCCGGTGACGTCTACATCGAGAACTCCGTGGGGCTGCCGAAGGGCCTGCAGTTCGCATCGCCGCGCGAGGGTGGTCTGCTCTGGACCGACAACATGGTCATGCCGATGGGCGCACAGCACCCGGTCGACGCGATCACGATGATGGACTTCGTCTACGACCCCAAGATCGCCGCGATGATCGCCGAGTGGGTCGCCTACATCACGCCGGTAGACGCCGCGCGAGACGTGATCCTGCAAGACGCCTCCAACGCGAAGAACCCCTCCACCCAGAAGACGCTCGAAGCGTTGGCGAACAGCCCGCTGGTGTTCCTCCCGCCGGAGGAGGCGTCGAAGCTGCACGCCTACCGAGAGCTCAAGACCGACGAGGAGCTGAAGGGCTGGGACGAGGCGTTCGGTCACTTCATGAGCTGAGCCGCACCCCTGGCCGGGGGCACGGTAGCTTGTGAAACTTTTCACGAAGTTCCCTTACTAGGCCTCTGACCTGCGCAAACGACCCGCCGTGGCTTTGACGTGCCTTCGCGGCACCGCCTATACTGCCCGCGCTTATGGCGGCGGACCCCAAAGCTGACGGCTGGTCGGGGCTCGAAGTCGGATGGGCGATCGTTTCGACCCTGATCGCCGGGATCTTGGTCGTCGGGGGCTTGGGATACCTCGCTGACCGGCTGGCTGGCTGGAACCATGTGTTCCTCCCGATCGGCATGGTGGTCGGTGCGGGACTCGGCATCTACGCGGTGTGGTTGCAGTACGGGAGGGATTCCGATCTCGACGAGGATTGAACCCGAGCGCGAGCTCGTTCGGCGCGTCTTGCCGGTCGTTCCGGTGGTCGGTGTCGCCGCCTTCCTTGCTGGCTGGCTGATGGGCGGGGCCGGCGCCGCCTGGTCCGCCACGATCGCGATCGTCGTCGTCGCGGTCAACTTCGTCGCCTTCGCGCTCTCGATCGCGTGGGCCGCCCGCGTCTCACCGACGATGCTCGCGATCGTCGCCCTCGGCGGCTACCTCGTGCGCCTGATCGTCTACACCCTCGTGCTCGTCGGGCTGAACACGCTCGGGTGGTTCTCACCGTTGGCGTTCACGCTGGCGTTGATCCCCGCCGTGATCGGCCTGCTCGTCTACGAAGCCCGGCTCTTGTCGGGCCGACTCCAAGCCGACCTCTGGACGTTCGACGGAGCGCCCACGTGATCGGCGTGCTCGGCGCGACCTTCGAACCACCCAGCACGAAGGACTTCGTCTTCGGGTGCTGGGGGTCCTCCGTCAAGGTGGCCGGCTTCGACACCTGCTTCAACTTCATCATCTTCCTGGCGATCATGACGACGGTGGTGACCCTCGCGCTCTTCTACTTCGGGCTCCGCAAGCCCACCATCGTGCCCGGCAAGCTCCAGCTGGTCCTCGAACTGGGCGTGCAGTTCGTTCGCGAGAACATCGCGGTACCGATGCTCGGCCAGGACGCGACCAAGTTCATGCCGTTGCTGACGAGCTTCTTCTTCTTCATCCTCGTCATGAACCTGTTCGAGGTGCTCCCCGGGTTCAGTCTTTCTGCCAGCAGCCGGCTGGCGTTCCCGTTCGTCCTGGCGATCATCTCGTGGGTGACCTACAACACCGTCGGGATCAAGAAGCACGGCTTCTTCGGCTACCTCCGCCACACGACGATCATCCCTGCGGCGCCGTGGTGGCTCCGCTACACGCTGTTGCTGGTGATCGAGTTCGTCTCGAACATCATCGTTCGGCCGATCACCTTGACGGTTCGTCTCTGGGCGAACTTCCTCGCCGGGCATTTCCTGCTGGCGATCTTCTTCCTCGGGACGCTCTTCTTCTTGGAGACCGGCCCGAAAACGTGGCTCCTCGCGGCGGTCTCGTACCCGATGGCCGTGCTGTTGGTCGGGTTCGAGATCTTCGTGGCCGCGTTGCAAGCGTTCATCTTCGCGATCCTCAGTGCCTCCTACATCGGACAGGCGCTGGCGGAAGAGCACTAGACAAGGGAGGCGCTCGATGTTGCATCTCGTCGCACAGGTCACCGGCGACCTCGATGGCCTGAAGACCATCGGCCGGGGGTTGGTGATCGGTCTCGCCGCGATCGGACCCGGGATCGGGCTCGGGGTCTTGATCGGCAAGTCGGTCGAGGCGATGGCGCGTCAGCCGGAGTACGCCGGTCAGGTCCGGACCACGATGTTCATCGGCATCGGTCTGATCGAGGCGCTCGCCCTGTTCGGCATCGCGTTCTCGTTCATCATCTGACAGGAGGATCCGAGTGCTCGCCACCCGTTTCGCGATCCTCGCACAAGAGGCGACCGAGAACGTCAGCGACAAGGCCGACCTGTATCCGAAGCTGGCCGAGCTGATCGCGGCCGCGATCGCCTTCGCGATCATCTTCTTCTTCATCTGGCGCTGGGTGCTGCCGCGCGTGAACACCCTCATCGAGGAGCGACGGCAGCAGATCCAGGGCCAGCTCGAGAGCGCCGAGCAGACCCGTCAACAGGCCGAGCAGGAGCTGGCGGAGTACCGTGCCCAACTGGCGAACGCCCGCGAGGAGGGCAACCGCATCATCGAGGAGGCTCGCAAGACCGCCGATCAGCTCCGCCGTGACGTGCAGGCGAACGCCGAGCAGGAGGCGCAGAACACCGTCACGCGCGCGCAGGAGGAGATCCGTGCCGAGCGTGACCGGGTCTTCAACGAGCTCCGTTCGCAGGTGGCCGCCCTGGCTGTCGATGTCGCGGGCCGCGTCGTCGGACAGTCCCTCGATGCGAAGACGCACGAGAAGCTGATCGACGACTACATCGACCAGGTCGCCGCGGGCGAGAAGGGCCAGAACTGAAGGCATGGAGCTGTTCGATCGCATCTTCGGCAAGGGCGACAAGGCGGTCGCGTACGCGACCGCGATGGTCGCCGTTGCCGAAGCCGAGGGCGCGCTCCCGAAGGTCGAGGACGAGCTGTTCGCATTCGCCAAGGCCGCCGACCAGAACCCCAAGCTCCGCGAGGCCCTCACCGACCAGAGCCTGCCCCTCGAGAACCGGGAGGCCGTCGTCCGCGACGCGCTCGGCGGGCGGGCGCATCAGGTCACGATCAACCTGATCACGTTCGTGATCCAGTCGGGGCGGGCGCGCGACCTCTCGAAGATCGCCGACGCGTTCGTGGAACTCGCCGCGAGCTCTCGCGAACACGCGGTGGCCGAGATCCGTTCGGCCGTTCCGCTGACCGATAAGCAGCGCGAGCGCCTGGAGCAGGCGCTGTCGAGCGCCACCGGCCGCACCATCGAGGCCAAGGTGGTGGTCGACCCGACCGTGATCGGCGGCGTGGTCGCGCGCGTCGACGATCTCGTCTTCGACGGCTCGGTGGCGAGCCGCCTGGAAGACGCCAAACACGCATTGAGGAGCTGACATGGCATCGGAGCTGATCGACCCCCAGACGATCGCCGACGCCCTTCGGAAGAACGTCGAGAGCTGGCACCCGTCCGTCGACCGCGAAGAGGTCGGCCGCGTGATCGAGACGGGCGACGGGATCGCCCGCGTCGCCGGTCTGCCGCGCACGATGGCGAACGAGCTGTTGGAGTTCCCCGGTGGGCTGCTCGGCGTCGCGTTCAACCTCGACGAGACCGAGATCGGTTGCATCATCTTCGGCGACGCCGCGGAGATCGAGGAGGGCGATCCGGTCAAGCAGACGGGCCGCATCCTCTCGGTCCCGGTCGGAGAAGGGTTCCTCGGCCGCGTGGTGGACGGGCTCGCCCGGCCGCTCGACGGCAAGGGCGAGATCACCGCGGAGGCCGAGCGGCCCCTCGAGCTGCAGGCGCCCAACGTCGTGTCGCGCCAGCCGGTGAAGGAGCCGCTCTACACGGGCATCACCGCGATCGACGCGATGACGGCGATCGGGCGTGGACAGCGCCAGCTGATCATCGGCGACCGCCAGACCGGCAAGACCGCCGTCGCGCTCGACACGATCATCAACCAGCGCCAGTACTGGGGCACCGACCAGGCTGTCCGATGCATCTACGTGGCGATCGGCCAGAAGGCCTCGACCGTCGCGGAGGTCGTCGAGACGCTCCGCGACCAGGGTGCGCTCGACTACACGGTCGTCGTCAACGCGGCTGCGTCCGACCCCGCACCGTTCCAGTACGTCGCGCCCTATTCGGGAGCCGCCATCGGCGCGCACTGGATGGACGAAGGCAAGCACGTGCTGATCGTGTACGACGACCTGTCGAAGCAGGCGGTCGCGTATCGCGAGATCTCGCTGTTGCTCCGCCGGCCGCCGGGCCGCGAGGCCTACCCGGGCGACGTCTTCTACCTGCACTCGCGGTTGCTCGAGCGTGCGGCGAAGCTCTCCGATGAGCTCGGCGCCGGGTCGATGACCGCGTTGCCGATCATCGAGACCAAGGGTGGGGACGTGTCGGCGTACATCCCGACCAACGTCATCTCGATCACCGACGGCCAGATCTTCCTCGAATCGGAGCTGTTCTTCTCGGGCGTGCGCCCGGCGATCAATGTCGGCGTCTCGGTCAGCCGGGTCGGCGGCGCCGCGCAGATCAAGGCGATGAAGCAGGTCGCCGGTCGCCTCCGCCTCGACCTCGCGCAGTACCGCGCGCTCGAGGCGTTCGCGCAGTTCGGCTCGGAGCTCGACAAGGCGTCGCAGCAACAGCTGGCGCGTGGCGCTCGCGTCGTCGAGGTACTGAAGCAGCCGCAGTACGATCCGCAGCCCGTCGAGCGCGAGGTCGTGCAGGTCTACGCCGTCACCGGCGGGTACCTGGACGACTACCCGACCGGAGATGCCAAGCGGTTCGCCTCGGAGTTCTCGGAGTACCTCGAGGCGCGCCACCCGGAGGTGTTCGCGAACATCCGGTCCACGGGCGCGCTCTCGGACGAGGACGAAGGCACGCTGAAGTCCGCGCTCGACGGGTTCCAGGAGGTCTTCCAGCCGACCGAGGGCGGTCCCGGCTCGGAGGCAGGCCTCGGCGAGACGACCCCGCCCGACGAGGTCAAGCCCGACGTCGGCTGGGACCGCATGTCCTCGGTCGACGAGGACGAGGCCGAGGGCGAGACGCCCGACGCCGGCTAGATGGGCGCCCAGCTCCGCGTCGTCCGTCGGCGGATCCGCTCGGTCCAGTCGACGAAGAAGATCACCCGCGCGATGGAGCTCATCGCGTCGTCGCGGATCGTGCGTGCACAGCAGCGGGTCGAGCAATCGCGGCCGTACGCCGAGCAGCTCACGAAGGCGATGGAGGACCTCGCCGCGAACACCGCGGCGCTGTCGCATCCGTTGCTCGATGCGCGACCAGAGACGCGCCGCGTGGGCGTCCTCGCGCTCACATCGGACCGCGGACTCGCCGGCGCCTACAGCGCGAACGTCCTGAAGGAGGCCGAGGGCCTGCTCCGCGACATCCGCGGACGCGGGCTCGAGCCGGTGCTCTACGTCGTCGGGAAGAAGGGCGTCGGCTACTTCCGGTTCCGCGGTGTCGCGATGCAACGCGACTGGCAGGGCTTCAGCGAGGTGCCGGTCTACGAGAAAGCCGAGGAGATCGGCTCGACCTTGATCGAGGCCTACGCCAACGAGGAGTTCGACGAGCTGTGGACCGCATACACCGACTTCCGGTCGGCGTTCACGCAGCGCGCGACGCACAAGCGGTTCCTGCCGATCGCGCCCGAGGAGGTTCGCGGCCGCGGGGAGGGTGTCGTGAGCCCCGAATACCTCTTCGAGCCGGAGCCCGAGCAGATCCTCGACCACCTGCTGCCGCAGTACCTGATCACGAAGATCTGGGCAGCCTTGCTCGAGTCGGCGGCGTCAGAGAACGCGGCGCGGCGGCGCGCCATGAAGGCCGCGACCGACAACGCGGACGAGCTGATGAAGGTGCTGACGCGTCAAGCCAACCGGGCGCGGCAGGACGAGATCACGACCGAGATCATGGAGATCGTGGGCGGCGCCGAGGCGCTGGCGTCCGCACAGGAAGGCTAACGAGGAGGCAGTTTCCAGATGGCGGACACGAACGGACACGCGGACGGCCGCGTCGTACGGGTGATCGGCCCGGTGGTGGACGTCGAGTTCCCGCCGAGCCAGCTTCCCGAGATCAACAACGCGCTCACGGTCGACGTCACGATGGGCGGAGAGACGACGACGATCACGTGTGAGGTCGCGCAGCACATCGGCGATTCCTCGATCCGCGCGATCGCGCTGAAGCCGACCGACGGGCTCGTGCGCGGCGCGCACGTGACCAACACCGGTCAGCCGATCACGGTCCCGGTCGGCGACGGGGTGCTCGGCCACGTCTACAACGTGCTCGGCGAGCCGCTCGACACCGACGCCTCCTCGATCCATGCGGCCGACCGCTGGGCGATCCATCGCGAATCCCCCGCGTTCGCCGACCTCGAGCCGAAGAAGGTCATGCTCGAGACCGGCATCAAGGTGATCGACCTGCTCGAGCCCTACGTGCAGGGAGGCAAGATCGGCATGTTCGGCGGCGCCGGCGTCGGCAAGACCGTGATCATCCAGGAGATGATCCGCCGCCAGGCGCAGCAGCACGGCGGTGTGTCGGTGTTCGCCGGGGTCGGGGAGCGCACCCGCGAGGGCAACGACCTGTTCCTGGAGATGACGGAATCAGGCGTCATCGCGAACACGGCACTCGTGTTCGGTCAGATGGACGAGCCCCCGGGCGTGCGGCTGCGGGTCGCGCTGAGCGCGCTGACGATGGCGGAGTACTTCCGCGACGTCGAGCACAAGGACGTGCTGCTGTTCGTCGACAACATCTTCCGCTTCACCCAGGCGGGGTCGGAGGTCTCGACCTTGCTCGGACGGATGCCGTCGTCGGTCGGCTACCAGCCGAACCTCGCGAGCGAGATGGGCGACCTGCAGGAGCGGATCACGTCGGCCGGCGGCCGGTCGATCACGTCGTTACAGGCGATCTACGTGCCCGCCGACGACCTGACCGACCCGGCGCCGCACGCCGCGTTCGCCCACCTGGACGCGACGACGGTGCTCTCGCGCGACATCGCGTCGCTCGGGATCTACCCCGCGGTCGACCCGCTTGACTCCACGTCACGGATCCTCGACCCGCGTTACGTCGGCGAGGAGCATTACGCGACCGCGCGCCGGGTGCAGGAGATCCTGCAGCGGTACAAAGACCTGCAGGACATCATCGCGATCCTCGGGATGGACGAGCTCGCCGAGGAGGACAAGGTCATCGTGTCCCGGGCGCGCAAGATCCAGCGGTTCCTGTCGCAGCCGTTCTTCGTGGCGGAGCAGTTCACCGGTCTGGAAGGCAAGTACACACCGGTCGACGAGACGATCGAGTCGTTCAAGGCGTTGTGCGAGGGCGAGTACGATCACCTGCCCGAGCAGGCGTTCTTCTTGGTCGGCGGGATCGACGAGGCCGTCGAGCAGGCGAAGCGCCTGGAGTCGTCGTGACCGTCGAGGTCCACATCGTCACGCCCGAGCGCGAGGTCTGGTCGGGCGATGTCGAGGAGCTGATCGCGCGTGGCGTCGACGGCGAAGTGGGCATCCTCGGCGAACACGCGCCGTTGCTCGTGCGGCTCACGATCGGCCCGTTGCGGTTGCTCGCCGCCGAGGGTGGCGGCGAGACCCGGGCCGTCGTCGACGGCGGGTTCCTGCACGTCTCGACGCACGAGGGGCGCACGCGCGCCGACGTCTTGGCCGCGCACGCGGAGCTGGCCGACGAGATAGACCTCGACCAGGCCCGCCGCCGGCTCGCCGAGCTCGAGGAAGCCACCGACGACGACGACGACGCGGTCGCGAAGGCAGAGATCGCCAAGGCGAACGCGCGGATCAAGCTCGTCGGGTAACGCTTGCCGTTGCGCCCGACGGGGTACCATCGATCGATGGACCGCCTCCTCGTCACCGGGGGCGCCCGTCTGGCCGGCACGGTGCACGTGTCGGGGGCGAAGAACTCCGCGTTGAAGCTGATGGCGGCGTCGATGCTGGCGCCCGGCCGCAGCGTGATCTCCAACGTGCCACGCATCCGCGACTGTGCCGTGATGGCCGAGATGCTCGAGCACCTCGGGATGTCGGTTCAGCTGTCGGACGGCATCGCGGAGCTCGACGCGACCACCGTCGACGACGTCGACGCCCCGCACGAGCTCGTCCGGCAGATCCGCGCCTCGATCGTGATACTCGGGCCCCTGCTCGCACGATGCGGTCGCGCGCGGGTGGCCCTGCCAGGAGGAGACGAGATCGGCGCGCGCCCCGTGAACCTCCATGTGCGCGGGCTCGAACGGATGGGCGCGACGTTCCGTTCCGAGCACGGCTATCTCGTCGCCGAGGCGCGGAGCTTGCATGGCGCGTCGATCACCCTCGACTACCCGAGCGTCACCGCGACCGAGAACCTCTTGCTCGCGGGCGTGCTCGCGCGCGGCACGACGGTGATCGACAACGCGGCTCGCGAGCCGGAGATCGCCGACCTCGCGCTGTTCCTCACCGCGATGGGAGCGCAGGTCGACGGCGCCGGGACGAGCACGCTGGAGATCCAAGGCGTCGACGAGCTCCGCCCGGCCGACCACACCGCGGTGCCCGATCGCATCGAGGCGGGCACATGGGCGGCGGCGGCGGTCGCGACGCTCGGCGACGTGACCATCGACAACGCACGCGCCGAACATCTGGAGTTGCTCCTCGCGAAGCTCGCGGACGCCGGTGCGATCGTCGAGGTGGGGGAGCGTGGCCTGCGGGTGCGCCAGGTCGCCCGTGCCCGCGCGATGGACCTCGTGACGCTGCCGTTCCCGGGCATCGCAACCGACTTCCAACCGATCCTGCTCGCGATGCTGTCGGTCGCCGACGGCACCAGCATCGTCACGGAGAACGTCTTCGAGGGGCGGTTCCTCTACGTCGGCGAGCTGCAGCGCATGGGCGCGGATATCCGCACCCAGGGACACCACGCGGTGATCCGTGGGGTCCCGCAGCTGTCCGCGGCGCCGGTGCGTGCGCTCGACATCCGCGCCGGCATGGCGCTCGTGATCGCCGCGCTGTGTGCGGACGGCGTGACGGAGATCGCGGACGTGCATCACATCGATCGTGGTTATGAGGACCTCGAGGGCAAGTTCGCGCGCCTCGGCGCCGACGTGCGCCGCGAGGGCGATACGGTCATCGTTCCCGATCCTGCGGCGGCCCGTTGAGCACGCCGCCGCCGGTGGACTCCGCGGGGGGCGAGCTGCCGGCGCCGCCGCCCGGCCTGCCGCCACCACCGCCCGGTGGTGTCGCGCCGCCACTCCCCGGCGAGATCGCGCCGACCCGCACAGGTCCGAAGGGTCTGCCGGCCGTCGGCTGGAGCATCTGGGAAGCGGTGCTGATCGGGCTCGTCACGAACCTGTTGTTCGCCCAGACGGTCGTGGGCGTGATCGCGTTCCTGGTGCTCGGTGTCACGTCCGCCGACGATCCGAAGAGCGTCTCCGTCGGTCTGATCGTGGACATCGCGTGGCTGCTCGCCATGGTTGCGTGGCTCGCCTATCGGCACACCGGCTGGCGGGAGCAGCTCGGCATCCGCTTCGGTTCCGAAGGGGGCCGCAACGCGCTCTTCGGCTTCATCGCGGGGCTGATCCTCTATCCAGTCATCGCGATCGCCGTCGGCCTGCCGCTCACGATCTTGTTCAGCGCGCTGTCGGGCGAGGAAGCCACCACGCCCGACCAGCTGCCGCAGCACTTGACCGGGGCGCTCGTGGTTGCGTCGGTGATCTTGGCGGTGTTCGTCGCGCCCATCGCCGAGGAGACCTACTTCCGCGGGATCTTGTTCCGTTCGATCAGGGATCGTCACGGCTTCTGGCCGGGGGCACTGATCTCCGGCGTCATCTTCGGTCTCGTCCACTGGGTGCCGTCACCGTGGCAGGACGCGGTCCTGCTGCAGTCGATCATGGTCTTCACGGGCATCGCGCTCGCCTGGATCTACGAGCGCCGCGGGAGCCTCCTCGCCAACGTGGCGGCGCACATGGCCTTCAACCTCATCGGGATCGTGCTGATACTGCGGTTCTCCTGAGCGCGGTTCCGTATCCTGAGCCACCGGGGAGGTGGCCCATGGCGATGTTCGCGAGCCAGGCATGGTTCGAGGCGTTCGGTGCCGAGATCAACGCGTCGGATCACTACCGCGAGACTGCCGCCGACTGGGAGGGCGACATCGTGTTCCGCATCGTCGCGGAGCCCGATCGCGATGTCCCCGAGGACCTCTGGGGCTACCTCGACCTGTGGCACGGTACCTGCCGCGACGCGCGGGCGATCACGACCGCCGAGGCCGACGGAGCGGCCTACACGCTGTCGGCGCCGTATTCGCGGTGGAAGGACGTCGTGCAGGGCGATCTCGATCCGATCAAGGGCATGATGCAGGGCAAGCTCCGCGTCCGCGGCGACCTGCCGACGATCGTCCGGTACGTCAAGGCGGCGAACGAGCTCGTCCGGCTCACGGGCCTCGTCGAGACCGACTTCCCGGACGACGTGTGATGCGAGCGGTCGTGTTCCGGTCGGAGGGCCTCGTCGAGGTGGTCGACCGTCCCGAACCCGAGACGCAGGAGCCGACCGACGCGGTCCTCCGTGTTCGGCGCGCTGCCATCTGCGGCTCCGACCTGCACTTCTTCCACGGCAAGGCGCCGATGGAGCCAGGAACGACGATGGGTCATGAGGCCGTCGGCGTCGTCGAGCAGGTCGGCGACGACGTCAGGCTGATCTCGGCGGGCGATCGAGTCGTCACGTCGTTCCACATCGCATGTGGCGCGTGCTGGTTCTGTCACGCCGGTCAGTCGGGTCTGTGCGAGAGACATCGCATCCTCGGGGGAGGTCCGTTCGGCGGTGACCTCGACGGCACGCAGGCGGGGTTCGTCCGCGTGCCGATCGCCGACGTGAACCTGCTTCCCGTACCCGAGCGCGTGGATGACGAGGTGGCGCTGTTCGTCGGCGATGTCCTCACGACGGGCGTGTACGCAGCGTCGATCGCCGACCCGTCCCCCGACGAGGTGATCGCGGTGATCGGCGCGGGGCCGGTCGGGTTCTGCGTCGCGCAGGCGATGCGCGCGAGCGGTGCCGACCGCGTGTTCGCGCTCGACCGTGAACCCGGCCGACTCGATGTCGTCGTCGCCACCGGCGCTGAGCCCGTCGACCTGCGGACCGCGAACGCCGAGATGGTGCTCGCCCGTGAGACCGACGGGCGTGGCGCCGACGTCGTCGTCGACGCGGTCGGCACCCCGGATGCGTTCGAGACGGCGCTCGAGGTGGTGCGCCGCGGCGGCCGGATCGTCGTGGTGGGTATGTACACGAGCGAGTCGGTCGAGCTGCAGCTCGGCGTGGCATGGATCCGCGGCATCCGGCTGCTGTTCGCCGGCGAGACCCCCGTTCACCGGTGGTGGGGGCCCACGATGGACGCCGTCGTGACCGGTGCGCTCGATCCTCGGCCGCTCGTCAGCCACCGGTTGCCGATCGATGAGGCCCAGGCCGGATACGCGGCGTTCGACGCGCGGACGGCGACGAAAGTGGTGTTGGACCCATGGGCATGACCGCCGACGAGGGCGACCACGCCGGGCTCCGGAACCTGGTCGAGGGCCTGATCGAGGCCAACCTCGCGCGGGCCCCCGAGCGGGCGCTCCGTATCAGGCGTCGCGAGGCGGCCGCTCTCGTCGCGACCGACGCCGACGCAGCGGTGACCGTGCAGCTGTTGCCCGGCGCACTGCATACGCCCGGCTCGTTCCTCGTCCACGACGGTGAGGATCCGTGGGCCGAGGTCGTGGTTCGCGCCGCAAGCACGGCGCTGCTCGAGCTCGCAGCGACGCCGCTGCGGTTCGGGCTCCCGGACGTGCTCACCGCCGACGGGCGCGAGCTCGTCCGCCAGCTCATCGCGGGCGACATCCGTGTGCGGGGATCGCTGCGCCACCTGGGCACGATGCGCCGCCTCTCGATGCTCCTGTCGGCGCGGTAGGGATGGCTCGCGCGGCGGGCACGCAGGAGCTCGGACGCTCCGGCACGTCTGGTCGCTGGGTGCCGCCCGCGATCGTCGTCGGACTCATCGCGCTCGTCGTGGGCGGCGCTCAGGTCCTCTCGCACGCGGTGGCCCCGGGTACGGAGGGATCGCTCGTGGTCGGCGGCATCCAGATCCGGCCGCGCCCGGGGTGGGACGTGGGATCGGTGGTCGCAACGCCGCCGACCGCCGTCCTGCATCGAGGTCCCGTCGTGCTCGAGGTCGCGCAGCTCGGGCCGGAGCCTGCGGGTCCGCTCGTGGTCGCCGAGCGCGCCCTCGAGCAGCGGGTGCGCCCCGGCCTCGCGCAGCTCGCCACCGGTGAACCTGAGGCCGTCGCGCTGCCGAACGGCGTGCAGGCCGTTCGCGTCACCTACGTCGGGTTCACGCCGGAGGGCCTCGCGATCGAGGGTGCGCTCACCGCCGCCACCGGCGAGAGATCGTCGGCCGTGTTCGACGCGTCGGGTCCGAGCGGCGAGCTCGTCGCGGTTGCGCAGGACGTTCAGGCGATGGTCGACACGGCGGTCGTCCCGTGACGCGCTCGCGCCGGCTGGCCGTCCATCAACGCTCGGTGTTCCAGCCACGTGAGCCCGCGTTCTGGGTCTTCGCCGTGTTCCTCGTCTACGGTGTCGTGCGGATCCTCGGCGCCCTCGCCGACCTGTCCTCGGTCTCGAGTTCCGCCTGGGCGCTGTCGTGGCTGCTGCTCGCCTTGTACGCGGCGCCGCTGTGCCTGTTGATCTACTCCCTCGACCTCTACGAGCACGAGCCGGTGTCGGTCGCCCTCGCCGCCTTCCTGTGGGGTGCGTTCGCGGCCACGGCGCTGTCGCTGGACGCCGGCGGATGGGACGTCGTGCTCGCGCACCTGTTCGATCCGGCCTTCGCTACGCGCTGGGGTCCGGCGCTCACCGCGCCGCTGGTCGAAGAGCTCATGAAGGCGGCCGGCGTGGTGCTGCTCTACCTGATCGTCCGCGACGAGGTCGACGACGCGATGGACGGATTCGTCTACGGCTCGCTCTGCGGCCTCGGGTTCGCCGTCGTCGAGGACGTCGTCTACTTCATGGCGGCGTTCGGCGGCACGACGACCGGCGTGCTCGAGGGCTTCTACGTTCGCGTCCTGTCGAGCGGTCTGTACGGCCACGTCCTGTACACGGGCCTGATCGGCATGGCGATCGGGTTCGTCGTCTCGCAACGAGACACGTCGCCGATCCGCGAGCGCCTCCCCGTCGCGGCCGGTCTCGTCGCGCTGGCGGTCGCGGGCCACGTGCTGTGGAACGCGCCGCTGATCGCGATCGCGCCGACCCCCCCGATCCACGGCGCCGAGTGGGCCCTCGTCCCGCTGGCGCTCGCGGTCAAGGGGCTTCCTCTCTTGCTGCTCGTTGCCGTCGCGCTTCGGCTGGCGCGCGCCCGGGAACGCCGTTGGCTGGACGCCGCGCTCTCCCACGAGGTCGGCCGGGAGGGGATCAGCCCGCACGAGCTCGAGGTCCTCCGGGTGCCGGCGGCGCGGCGTGCGGCGATCCGGTCGATGCGGCGGCGAGCCGGGCGGCCGGCGGCCAGGCTCCTCGCACGGCTGCAGCGCGAGCAGATCGACCTCGCGATGGTCGTGACCCATGTAGGACCTGACGACCCGCTGCTCGCCGAACAGCGCGACTACTGTCGGTCGCTCCGCGACGCGCTCGTCGCGATGCCGGGTGCCGCCGCCGCGGAGCAGACCGCGAGCTAGGCTCCTGCCGTGGACGTCGGCGCGTTGGTGGACGGTGTGCTCGCACGTGAGCCGCGCGCCGTGGCACGCTCGATCTCCCTCGTCGAGGACGGTGATGCGCGGCTCGCAACGCTTTCCGCCGGCCTCTACGAGCACACGGGTGGCGCGGCGACCGTGGGCCTGACCGGCGCTCCCGGCGTCGGCAAGTCGACGATCGCGACCGGATTGGTCCGGGCGGCGCGCGCCGCCGGCAAGCGGGTGGCTGTCCTCGCGATCGACCCGACCTCGCCGTACACGGGGGGAGCGCTGCTCGGGGACAGGGTTCGGATGCAGGAGCACGCGACCGACCCCGACGTGTTCATCCGCTCGATGGCGACGCGCGGCCACCTCGGCGGCATGGCGCTCGCCGCGCCCGAGGCCGTGCGGATCCTGGAGGCCGCTGGGTATGACCTCGTGATCGTGGAGACGGTCGGCGTGGGACAGGCTGAGATCGACGTGGCGGCGGCGACGGATTCGGCGGTGGTCGTGCTCGCGCCCGGTCTCGGCGACGCGGTGCAGCTCGCGAAGGCCGGGATCTTGGAGGTGGCCGACGTGTTCGTCGTGAACAAGGCCGACCGCGACGGTGCGCCTGAGGTCGTCCGGGGGCTGCGGCAGATGCTGCACCAGGGCGCGGCCCGACCGTGGGATCCCCCCATCGTCACGACGACGGCGACCGAGGGCGGCGGCCTCGACGAGCTCTGGGATGCGATCGACCGTCATCGAGCCTGGCTCCTCGACTCCGGCGCGGCCGAGACCAAGCGCCGAGCGCGCATCGTCCAGGAAGTGAGCTCGCTCGCGGCGGAGCGATTCAAGGTCTCGATCGCTGGGTCTCTCGCGAACGACGGCGAGCTCGCCGACGGGCTCCGCGAGCGACGGATCGATCCGTATGCCGCGGCATCAGAGCTCCTCCATCGTGCCTCGGTCGACGCGGAGCCCTGACGTGCCCGGTCCGGCGCATGAGCGGCCGCATGCGACGCGTTCCGGCGTGCCGCTCGAGCGTGTCTACGGGCCGCCGGCGAGCGATCCGGATCTGGCGCCTCCAGGTTCCTTCCCCTTCACGCGCGGCCCGTACGGGTCGATGTACCGCGGGCGTCTGTGGACGATGCGGCAGTTCGCGGGGTACGGCACGCCCGCGGAGACGAACGAGCGCTTCCGCCTCCTGCTCGAGCGAGGGCAGACAGGCCTGTCGGTCGCCTTCGACATGCCCACGCTGATGGGACTCGATCCCGACGATCCGCGAAGCGACGGCGAAGTGGGGCGGTGCGGGGTGGCGGTCGCGACCCTCGACGACACCGAAACGTTGTTCGCCGGTATCCCGCTCGACGAGGTCACCGTCTCGATGACGATCAACGGTCCGGCGGCGTGGATCTTCGCGTGCTACCTGGCGACCGCCGAGCGCCAGGGCGTCGCGTGGCCCGAGCTCGGAGGCACCCTGCAGACGGACATCTTCAAGGAGTACACCGCACAGAAGGAATGGCTCTTCCCGCCGCGTCCCCACTTGCGCTTGATCGGCGATCTGATGGCGTTCTGCGCGGAGCGCGTGCCGCGCTATCACCCGATCAGCGTGTCGGGGTACCACATCCGCGAGGCGGGCTCGACCGCCGTGCAGGAGCTCGCGTTCACGCTCGCGGATGGGTTCGCGTACGTGGAGCTCGGCCGCCAACGCGGTCTGGACGTCGATGTGTTCGCGCCGCGCCTGTCGTTCTTCTTCGATGCGCACGTCGATCTGTTCGAGGAGGTCGCGAAGTTCCGCGCCGCGCGCCGGATCTGGGCGCGATGGCTGCGCGATCGCTATGGGGCGACCACGCCCGAAGCCCAGCGGTTGCGGTTCCACACCCAGACGGCGGGCGTGTCGCTCACGGCTCAGCAGCCGATGAACAACGTCGTGCGCACCGCGATCGAGGCGCTCGCCGCCGTGCTCGGCGGCACGCAGTCGCTGCACACGAACGCGCTCGACGAGGTGCTCGCGCTCCCGACGGAGGAGGCCGCGACGCTCGCCCTGCGGACCCAACAGGTGATCGCGTTCGAGACCGGGGTGCCGGCGGTCGCCGACCCACTCGGCGGGTCGTACTTCGTCGAGGAGTTGACCGATGAGACGGAGCGGCAGGCCGAGGCGCTGTTCGCCGAGATCGATGCGATCGGTTCCGGCTCCATGCTCGAGGGCGTCCTGCGCGGCGTCGAGACCGGCTGGTTCACGCAGCGGATCGCCGAGGCGGCCTTCGAGGAGCAGCGGCGGATCGAGGCCGGCGAGATCGTTCAGGTCGGGGTGAATGCGTTCGAGGAACGAGACGATGCGCCGCTGGAGATCCTCGAGATCACCTCGGCCACGGAGGCGGCGCAGATCGCGGCCGTCGAGCGCGTCCGCGCGGAGCGCGACGGTGTGGCCGCGGCGCGAGCGCTGGACGAGCTTGCCGCCGCGGCCGCCACGGACGCCAACCTGATCGAGCCGCTGGTCGCCTGCGCCAGAGCGCGTTGCACGGGGGGAGAGGTCACCGCTGCGCTCCAGGCAGTGTTCGGCACGTGGCGCGAGGTTCCCGCCTTCTAGGTCGAGCCGTCCTGCAACGTCTCGCAATTGCCATTCCTTGCGTCCTTTGCTTGGATGGAGGCGAGTCAGGTGCGAGGAGGGTTCATCCGGTGATCGCAGCGAGCGCGTTGAGCCTCGGCGTGCTGGCGTCGTCGTTCCTGTTCGGGTTCCGGCATGGGATCGACTGGGACCACCTCGCGGCGATCACCGACATCACGAGCTCACAGGAGGACCGGCGGCTCTCGGTCCTCTACGGAACGATCTACGCGCTCGGTCATGCGCTCGTGGTGTTCGTGATCGGCACGGCTGCGATCTTGATC
>JBKPRM010000239.1:0-2857 GCA_046734555.1 Actinomycetota bacterium
GGACTCCACCACGATGGCTTCCCCGAGATCGGCGACCAAGCGGTCCAGGATCTTGCGACCGAGATCCGTGTGCGCCATCTCGCGCCCGCGGAACATGATCGTGATCTTGACCTTGTTGCCCGCAGAGAGGAACCGCGTGACGTGACCCTTCTTGGTCGCGTAGTCGTGCGGGTCGATCTTGGGGCGGAACTTGATCTCTTTGAGGCCGGTCCGCGACTGCTTCTTGCGCGCCTCTTTCTGTTTCACGTCGCGCTCGTACTTGTACTTGCCGTAATCCATGATCCGGCACACGGGCGGATCGGCCTGTGGTGCGACCTCGACGAGATCCAGATCGAGCGCTCGGGCTTGGTTCAGTGCGTCGCGGGTATCGACCACACCGATCTGTTGACCATCCGCCCCCACCAGGCGAACCTGTGGCGCCCGGATCCTGTCGTTGATCCTGGGATCTGTTGAAACCCCGCATCACCCCTTCGTGGAAAAACGCACCGGCGTCGCCGGTGCACGTCGAACATACGTGCGCAGATGCGCTCGGGCAGTATAGGTGTCGTGCCCAGGGCCGTCGACCACGCGGTCACGCATCGCCAGGCGGTGCGCCCTCGACCGGCAACCGGTCATCCTCGCTCGCGTAGCCGAACGCGATCTGGAGGACTCGCCCGGGGCCGTCTGCCCCGCAGCGGATCCGGTGTGGTTCCTCGGCCGGCACCTGGATCTCGTCCCCGGGTTCCGGGTGCAACACTCGGTTGCCGATCTCGATCGTGAGTCCCGGATCGAGCACGATCCAGAGTTCGTCGCGGAGCCGGTGATAGTGCGCGCCCGTGTCGCCGCCCGGAAGGACCGTGACGAGGCGCGCCGTCGCCGGCTGGTTCAGGGCGTAGGTCTGCATCCGTCCCCATGGTTGGTCGACGATCACCGCGTGACGGCCTCCTCCTCCAGTGCGCGCAACACGTGCACCATCTCGAGCGCGGCCGTCGCCGCCTCCCACCCCTTGTTGCCATGGGAGCCACCGGCTCGCGATCGCGCCTGCTCGAGATCGTCGGTCGCCAAGATCTCGAAGATGCACGGCACGCCCGTCTCACGACCGACGTCCGCGATCCCGCGGGCCGCCTCGTTCGCGACGAGCTCGAAGTGCGCGGTCTCGCCGCGGACCACGGCACCCAGACAGATCACCGCGTCGATGCCGCCCCCCGCGGCGAGGCGTCGCGCCGCGAGGGGCACCTCGAACGCACCGGGGACCCACACGACCCTCACGTCGTCGTCAGGAACCCGTGCCTGCGCGAGCGCGTCGATCGCGCCGTCGACGAGCGCCGAGGTGATGATCTCGTTGAATCGAGCGGCGACGATCGCGATCCGCAGGCCCGCACCGTCACCCTCGCCGCGCAGCACCCTCACGCAGGCACCTGTGGGTCCATATCGAGCAGGTGCCCGAGCTTCTCCGCCTTCGTGCGCAGGTATGCCCGGTTGTGCTCGTTCGGCTCGGTGATGAGCGGGATCCGCTCGTCGATCGAGAGACCGTACCCCTCGAGACCTGCGCGCTTGTCCGGGTTGTTGGTGAGCAACCGCATCGAGCGAACACCGAGGTCGACCAGGATCTGCGCCCCGATCCCGTAATCGCGTTGGTCGGCCGCGAACCCGAGCTCGATGTTCGCCTCCACCGTGTCGCGTCCTTGGTCTTGCAACTCGTAGGCGCGCAGCTTGTGCGTCAGCCCGATCGCACGTCCTTCGTGGCCGCGGACGTACAGCACAACCCCCCGCCCCTCCTCGGCCACCTGTTCGAGCGCGGCATCGAGCTGGCGGCCGCAGTCGCAGCGCAACGACCCGAACACGTCACCGGTCAGACATTCCGAGTGGACGCGGGTCAACACCTTGTCGCCCTCGCCGATGTCGCCGCACACGAGCGCGACGTGTGTGCGCCCGTCGACGGTACTGTCGTAGGCGTAGGCGCGGAAATCACCCCATTCGGTCGGGATCGTCGCCTCGGCCACCCGATGCACCAGCACCTCGCTGCGACGGCGATGTTCGATCAGGTCGGCGATCGAGATCAGGGTCAGATCGAACTCCTCCGCAACCCGCACGAGCTGCGGCAGGCGAGCCATCGTGCCGTCGGGGTTCATGACCTCGCAGATCACCCCCGCCGGGAACAGCCCCGCGAGGGTGGCGAGGTCGACCGCGGCCTCGGTGTGACCGGCGCGGCGCAGCACCCCGCCCTCCTTCGCGCGGAGCGGGAACACGTGGCCCGGCCGCTGGAAGTCCCGGGGCACGACGCTCGGGTCGGTAAGGGCGGCGGCGGTGATCGCGCGATCGTGCGCGCTCGTGCCCGTCGTCACCCCGGGTCGGTAATCGATCGAGACCGTGAATGCCGTGTCGTCCCCGCCGCTCGTCGAGACCATCTGGGGGATCTGGAGCTCGTCGAGCCGCCACGCCGCGACCGGCAGGCACACGATGCCGCGGCCGTGCGTGACCATGAAGTTGACGGCCTCCGGAGTGCATCGCTCCGCGGCGATCACGAAGTCACCCTCGTTCTCACGGTCCGCGTCGTCGACGACGAGGATCACCTTGCCGGCCCGCATGTCCGCGATCGCCTGCTCGATCGGGGCGAAGACGCCGCGGTCGACCTCCGCCGATCGCTCGGTCGTTCGTTCGTTCATCCGTGTGCCCTTTCCATCAGTCGCTGCACGTACCTCGCGACGAGATCCACCTCGAGGTTCACCGGATCGCCGGCCTCCGTGTCGCCGAAGGTCGTCACCGCCAGGGTGTGGGAGATCAGCGCGATCGAGACGCCATCGTCGTGGAGCTCCGCGACGGTGAGGCTCACGCCGTCCACCGTGATCGAACCCTTCGGGACGACGGCGTCGAGGAG
>JBKPRM010000240.1:0-3253 GCA_046734555.1 Actinomycetota bacterium
GGGATCCCGGCGTTCACGTCCAGCATGTGCGCGCCCGCCCGCACCTGCGCATCGACATCGGCGATCACCGTCGAGAAGTCGCCGGCCGACATCTCGGCCGCCAGCTTCTTCCGTCCGGTCGGGTTGATCCGCTCGCCGATGATCGTGAACGGCCGTCCGGAGCCGATCACGTGCTCACGGGTGGCGCTCGAGACGACCGTATCGACCATGCCGCTACTCCTCCACCGACGGACGAACAGCTTCCGTGTCGCCGGCAACGTCGGCCCCGCCCTGATAGCCACCGGCGCGGATCGCAACCTTGAGCACGTCGTCGGTCCACTCCGCGAGCACGGCATCCTCCGCGGCTTGCGCCGCCGCCTCGAGGTCGTCGCCGACCTGTCGACGCTCCATCGCCATCTGCTCGGTGTAGTCGTCGGAGCCGATGAGCCCCGCGACCATCGCCGCCGCATCGACGGCCTCTTGGAACCGGTCGGGCAGGAGCCGCCGGGCCGATCCGCCCGAGTCGTCACGCACCACGATCTGCATCGGGATATCTCGCCACTTGATCAGGGTGAGCTCTGCCACGGAACCTCCTCCGCCCGGGATGTCCGCTCGCTCGGCGAGCACGTCGCGGCAGTATGCATCGCACCCCCGATGATGCGGGACAGCTCTCCTCGGACGCACGCCGACGTTGCGTGCTCGGCAACCGAGTTGCCGTCGGAGCGCGCTGAACTCGGTACCGTCCCCCGATGCCGAGGTATCGACTGCTCGATATGGCCGGCGGCGAGATCGGCGTCATCACCGACCCACGCGAACGGATCGCCCTCGGCGACCGAGTCACCCTCCTCGATGGAACGACCGCTCCGGTGGTCGATGTCTACGACGACGAGGAGTGGGGCAAGGAAGGCGGCGTCGAGGCGAGCCTCGTCGTTGACGAGGACGAGGCGTCGTGAGCGACGCGCATCGAGTGGTGCTCGTCGATGCCGACGAGCGATGGCCCGCCGAGTTCGAGCGGATCGCCGCGATCTTGTCAGCGGCCGTCGGTCCGGACGCGTCGAGGATCGACCACATCGGTTCGACCTCGGTTCCCGGCCTCGCGTCGAAGGACGTGATCGACATCCAGATCACGGTTCCCGATGCGGTGGCGCTCGAGCGGGCCGCAACCACCCTCGAGACGCTCGGATGGCGCCGCGGGGTGGCTTTCGACGACCATCCCGTGCCGGGGCTGCCCGCGGACGCGGCGCACTGGGAGAAGGAGTTCTTCGACGAGCCGCCCGGCGAACGGCCGACCCACGTGCACGTTCGGATCGAGGGTCGGGCCAATCAACGCTACGCCCTGCTGTTCCGCGACTATCTGCGGGGACATCCGGACGCGGCGACCGCCTACCTGGAGATCAAGCGCGGGCTCGCGGCACTCGCCCCGAGCAGCCACGAGTACGCCGATGCGAAGGATCCGGCGTGCGACTTGATCTACCACGCTGCGGAACGCTGGGCGGACGAGACGAGCTGGCGAGCCTGACCTTCCGATCGGGTCGGTCGCTTATCGCTCCAGCCCGGACGCTCGCTACGCTCGAGCGCGTGAAGATGCACGATGACGAGGTCGACGTCGACGCGGACATCGTCCGCGCCTTGCTGATCGAGCAGCGTCCCGACCTCGCTGTCCTCCCGCTCGACCGCATCGCATCGACCGGCACGGTCAACGCGTTGTTCCGGATCGGCGACGACCTCGTCGTACGGCTCCCCCTGGTCGAACACTGGAGTGCAGACATCGAACGGGAATGGGAATGGCTCCCGTGGCTCTCGGCTCGCATCGGCTCTCTGCGCATCCCGGAACCCGTCTTCAAGGGCCGACCGAACGGGACCTACCCTTTCGTCTGGTCGATCTACCGGTGGATCGAGGGCGAGCCCTACGCCGACGAGCTGGTCGACGACGAAGCCGGCGCGGCGCAGACGCTCGCTCGGTTCGTCCTGGAACTCCGATCTCTCCCGGTCGAGGGCGCACCGGCGGGCGGTCGGGCCCCACTCGCCGAGCTCGACGAGGAGACGCGGGAGGCGATCCACGATTCGGCTGGCGTGATCGACGTCGACGCGGCGATGCGGGTTTGGGACGAGGCGCTCGAGTCCCCCACCTGGGACGGAGATCCGATCTGGATCCACACCGATCTCTTGCGACCGAACCTGCTCGTGCACCGCGGCCGCCTGGACGCGGTGATCGACTTCGGGGGCGCGGGCGTCGGCGATCCTGCCAGCGACCTGACCGCCGCGTGGGCAACGTTCGGCCTGACGGGGCGTCGCGCGTATCGCGAGGCGCTCGCTCCGGATACGGGGACCTGGTCGCGCGGTCGCGGGATCGCCCTGCACCAGGCGGCGATGATCATCCCGTACTACGCCGAGACGAACCCCGGATTCGTGAACCTCGCACGCCGCACGATCGAGCAGATCGTGGACGATGTGGCGCTATGAGGTGGACGCCATCGCTCGCTTGGCCATCACCAACGCCTGCGCCGTTTCCGCGGCAACCGCAGCATCGCGGCAGTACGCATCGGCTCCGACCGCCTTCCCGAACTCCTCGTTGAGCGGCGCGCCGCCGACCATCACGATGTACTTCTCGCGGAGCCCCTTCGCCTGCAGCTCGTCGATCACGACCTTCATGTAGGGCATGGTCGTGGTGAGCAGCGCGCTCATCCCCAGGATGTCGGGCTTGTGCTCCTCGAGCGCCGCCAGGTAGTCCTCCACCGGGTTGTTGATCCCGAGGTCGACGACGTCGAAGCCGGCGCCCTCGAGCATCATCGCGACGAGGTTCTTCCCGATGTCGTGGATGTCGCCCTTGACGGTGCCGATCACGACCTTGCCGATCCTCTCGGCCCCGGTCTCCGCGAGCAGCGGCCGCAGCAGCTCCATGCCCGCCTTCATCGCGTTCGCCGCGAGCAGCACCTCGGGCACGAACAAGATCCCGTCTCGGAAGTCGATCCCGACGATCCGCATCCCCTCGACGAGCGCGTCGTTCAGCACCTTCTCGGCGTTCCAGCCGCGATCGAGCAGGATCTGCGTCCCCTCATGGACCTCCTCGGCCAGGCCGTCATAGAGATCGTCGTGCATCTGCTTGACGAGCTCCTCGTCCGGCAACTCCGCTAGGACGATCTCTTCGTCGGTCATCTCGTTCCTCTCATACCCTCAGTCGTTCGCCCTTGGGGTCGAACAACGGGTCGGCAGCGACGGTCGCCGCGTACCGGTTCCCGAAGTACTCCACCTCGACGGGCGTTCCCTCCTGGGC
>JBKPRM010000241.1:0-3074 GCA_046734555.1 Actinomycetota bacterium
GCCCACGCCCATCCACAGCGGGGTGCCGCCGCCGACCTCGACGGTGTTCGCCTCGTTCCGCGCGTGCAGCGTGAACGTGTGCGGCGCCTTCGCGAGCTGTTCCATGACGAAGCCGCGGTCGAAGTACACGCGGTTGCCCTCGACCTTCTGCCCCGCCTCGGCGAGGAGCTTCTGCACATCGTCGTGCAGCACGTCGAGGCCGATCTCCTCGAGGATCCGCATCGCGTACCCGTGAACCTGCTCTTCCTGCTCCTCGCTCATCAGGCGCGGGGTGTGCTCAGGCGTGTACAGCATCGGCGTCCTCCTGGGGATCGAACTCGATCAATGGGGTCAGCAGCTCGTCGAGCGGCTCGATCCCGAGGTCATGGATCTCGAGCGGCTTCTCCATGTACGCGGCGATCTCGCGTGCCTTCGCCTCTCGTTGCGGGTCGGGATGCTGGCGCACGAACAGGACCCGCGTCAGGTTGCCGAAGTACGTTTCCTTCATCCACGGGAACCGGTCGAGGCCCAAGCCTTTGATCACAGCTCGCTCCCAGTTGGTCACCAGCCAATCGGTCAGGAAGTAGATCCCGAGATCTTCGTCGAACCGCTTGAACAGGTTGCCCGAGTACCACTGGAAGCAATGGACCCCCGCGGGACGGACGGCCGGGTAGCGCTCGAGCACCGTATCGAGGCGGCCACCGGTGCCGCAGTCTCCGTACACGACGATCACGCGGTCGTAGTCAGGAAGCAGCTTCTGGATCTTCGCCTCGACGGCGGGCGCGATGTCGAGCGGCGTCATGTGGAGGTCGCTCGTGATGCCGTGGACGTCTGCGGGCCATCCGTGGCGCTCGACCAGCGCCGCCGTGTCCTTGGCGACGGCGCCGCACGCGATCAACGCGATGCGCGCGCCGGTCCGCGTCATCCTGCCGCCTCCACACGCGCCTCGATGCCGAGGTCGGGGAGCGACTCGAGCGGTGGCAGGCCCAGGTTGCCGATGAAGCGATCGTTGAAGTCCTCGACGCCCGACAGCTCGATGTACTCCACGAAATTGGGGATCTCCCACGCGACCTCGCGCTCACGGAACGACATGAGCGCCATCTTCGCGCCTTCGCTGGCGGTATTGCCGACGGCCTTGATCCGGTCGACCGTAACGGGCGGGACGAGCCCGATCACCTGGGCGCTCCGCGGGTTGATGTAGGAGCCGAACGACCCCGCGAGCATCACCTCGTCGAGATCGCCCGCGGCGAGGTGCAAGGCGCGCATCGCCGTCTCGATGCCGGTCGAGATCGCACCTTTCGCGAACTGCAGCGCGCGGATGTCCGATTGCGTGAGCACGATCTCGCCGGACAGCTGGAACGCGCGGACCTCCTCACGCATCACCAGGTGATCGGCGAGGGGGTGCCCGATCGCGGCGGCGTCCTCGTGTGAGACCATCCGGCCCCCGTCGTCGAGCAAGCCGGCCAACCGGAGCTGCGCGACGATGTCGATCAGGCCCGAGCCGCAGATGCCCGTCGGCTCGACGTCGCCGCCGATGACCTGGAGCTCGACGGTGCCGTTGGTCAGCACCACGCCTTCGATCGCGCCGTCCGTCGCGCGCATCCCGTAGACGATCTCGCCGCCTTCGAACGCCGGGCCGGCCGGCGCGGCGGTCGCGACCGACCGTTCGGCGTTGCCGCACGCGATCTCGCCATTCGTGCCGACGTCCACCAGCAAGCGGGTCTGCGGGTCTCGGACGAGACCGGTCGCCACGATGTCGGCCACGATGTCGGCGCCGACGTAGGCGCCGATCGCGGGGTAGATCGCCACCCAGCCGAGTGGGTGCATCGCGAACCCGATCTGGTCGGCTCGAACGTCCTGCGGTTCGACGAACGTCGCCACGTATGGAGCGAGCGCGATCGACTCCGGATCCACCCCCAAGAGCAGCGACATCATCGTGGCGTTGCCGGCGACGACCGCCTCGTAGATCTCGTCCGGCTCCACACCTGCTTCCTCTTGCACCCGCTGGAGCAGCTCGTTCACCGTCTCGAGGACTGCCGCCTTGAGCTGGTCGATGTGCTCGGGACCGCGCATCGCCTTTGCCATCCGTGCGATGACGTCGGCGCCGTACGACGCCTGGTGGTTGATCGTCGACGCGACGGCGACCGTCGAGCCGTTCCGGAGATCGACGAGCGTGCACACGCACGTGGTGGTGCCGATGTCGAAGCTCACGCCGAACATGCGGTCGCGGGTATCGCCCTCCTCGCAGTCGACGAGGTACTCGCCGACCAACGTCGCGGTCACGTTCGAGCCGTTGCGGAACGCCTCGGCGATCTTCGGCAACACCTCCCAGTCGTGGCCGCGGCTATAGCCGGCGTCCTCGACGGCATCCAGCACGCGCCGCAGGTGCGACCGGTGATCCTCGAGCGATGGCGGTGGGAGCTCCAGGTAGAGCTTCACGACGTTCGGCTCGAGCAGGACGAACCGCCCGACCCCCATCGTCGCGGCCTTCGGCATCTTCATGAGCCGCGGCACGTCGACGGTCATCGGTCCGTTGATCGGGCACTGGCACGAGAGGCGCCATCCCTCCTCGAGCTTGTCCGCCAGGTGGCGGTGATCGGCGAGCGACAGCTCCGCTTCCCCCTCGACGATCTTCACGCTGCACTTGCCGCAGGTGCCGCGGCCGCCACATGTCGACTCGATCGGCAGGCCCGCCCAGTGCGCGGCGTTGAACAGCGTGGTGCCCGCCGGCACGCGTACCGACTTGCCGCTCGGGAGGTATGTGACCTCGACCTTCGAGCCGGACCCGGCACCGGACATCAGGCGGTCGCCGCTTCCAGCTCCGCGCGGTGATCCTTGATCCACTCCGCTCCGTATCCGTCGTGGCCGAGCAACAGGTCGGCGGCAAGGATCGCTTTCTTCACCGGTCGGTGCAGCGGGTTCGTGATCGCGGTGTTCATCCCGTTCGCGATCATCAACGTCAAGAACGCGGCGTCGATCTCGTGACGGCCCGGCATCCCGAAGGAGATGTTCGACGCGCCGCACGACAGGTTCACGCCGAGCTCCTCACGGATGCGCTGGATCGTGCGCACCATGGCGGTGGCGGCGTCAGGCGC
>JBKPRM010000242.1:0-9322 GCA_046734555.1 Actinomycetota bacterium
GATCACCGAGGTCCGAAGCCAGCACAGAGAGCCGGGAGATCGCGTGAGCCAGCGCGTCGACGTCGGCCGGGGCGGCGCCGCGGACGCCGTCGAGCACCGGCCGGATCGCGAGCCGGTCGAGCAACCGATGCCCGCCGGACACGTCGAGCGGCGGCATCGCCAGGGCGCGATCGTGAAGCAACTCCACGAGGATCCCGCCGGCAGCGACGAGGACCAAGGGTCCGAACGTCGCGTCGTTCACGACCCCGAGCGCGACTTCGACGCCGGCAGGCGCCATCGCCGCGACCGTCACATCCGGCCCCAGCCTGCCGGACAGGTCCCCGTACGCTGCGGTGAGCTGCCCGGCGTCCGCGAGCCCGAGGCGCACGCCGCCGGCCTCGGTCTTGTGCGAGATGTCGTGCGACGCCGTCTTCAACGCGACCGGATACCCGACCTCATCCGCCGCGCGGAGCACCGCGTCGATATCGGCGGCGACGATCGTCGGCACGGTCGGTATCCCGTAGTCGGCGAGCAGCCGCATCGCCGTGGCCTCCGTGATGCGCTCCCCACCCTGAAGCGTGTCGCGCCAACGATCCCGAACCTCCGCGGACACCGCTTCCGGCGTCGAACCGCGAGCGCGTGAAGCCCGCTCGCCGTCGGCCAGCAGATGCCGCAGAGCCCGAAGGCCCGTCTCGGTTCCCTCGAGCACGGGGATGCCCACGTCGCGCAGGATGCGGGCCTCGCCTTGCTCGACCGCGCTCGCGAGGTTCGACAGCACGCAGAACGGATGGTCGCTCCCGTCCCACTGCTCGCGCGAGATCTGCAGGTATCCCTCGCCGTACGGCTCACCCTGCTTCGTCAGGTCGATGCAGAAGACGCTCACGCCCACCGCGGGATCGTCGCGGAACGCCGCGAACGCCTCGCGGAAGATCCGGTCGCCGTCGATCCCGGTTCCCCACGCATCGAGCGGGTTGGCGCTTTCCATGCCCGGGTCGAGGGTCTCCTCGATCCGGGCGATCGTCTCGGCGCTCACCGAGGCGAACGGCACACCGATCTCGCCCGCGAGGTCGACGACCATCGCACGCTCGCCGCCGCTGTCGTGCACGCTCGCGATCCCGTTGCCTCGGGTCACGCGGCGTGGCGCCGAGAAGAGCTCGATCGTGTCGGCCATCTCGTCGAGCGTCCGAACTTCATGCACGCCGTATGCGTCGAACACCGCCTCGTACGCACCGTGCTCCCCCGCCAGCGCGCCGGAATGGGCCGTGACCATGGCTTGACTCGCGGTACTGCGTCCCGCCTTCAACGCGACGACCGCGACGCCCTCGTCGTCAGCCCTGGCGAGCTGTGCGCACAACCCGTCGGGGTCGCGCACCGTTTCGAGCAGGAGCGCGACGACACGGGTCCCTTCGAGGTCGAGCGCGTACCGGAGGTACTGGTCCATCGTCGTGACGACCTCTTGCCCGCTCGACACCAGCAGGTTGAAGCCGATCCCGCGGTCGTTGAACGACAGCGCCGAGAACGCCGAGCCGCTGTGCGAGATGAACACGGCGGGTCCGGCGCGAAGGTCGTCGGGGGTCTCGAACCCGCACGCACGTGTCTTCGACAGGCGGTTCACGAAGCCCATGCCGTTGCCGCCGCACATCGGCATGCCGTGCGAGACCGCGATGTCTCGGAGGCGCGCGCGCAGGTCCGGTCCGTCGCTCGGCTCCTCGTACAACGACGAGAACGTCACGGCGCTGCGAGCGCCGGACGCGGCCGCGTCGGTCAACGCCCGCTCGATCCGCGCGTTCGACACCCCGAGGATCGCGAGATCGACGGCCTCGGGTACCTCGCCGATCGACGGATAGCACCGGTAGCCGTCGACCTCGGCGTAGCCGGGATTCACCGGGTAGACGGCGCCCTCGAACCCACCGCGCCGGAGCTCGGCCATCATCGATGCGCCGAGCGATCCGGGCTTGATCGATGCGCCCACGACGGCGACCGAGCCCGGCTCGAGCATGCGGCGAACCGCCGCGGGCGATGATGCGTCCGGTTCGACCACTACTTCTTCCCGAGCGCCCGGTCCTTCTTCGCCATCCGGAACGCCTGCCACCCCGGGATCCCGTTCACGCCGCCGCCCGCGTGCGTCGCGCTCGACGCGTGGTACAGGCCACGCAGCGGCGTCCGGTAGTCGGAGTAGCCCGGCGCCGGCCGCATGTGGAACAGCTGATCCACCGACAGCTCGCCGTGGAAGATGTTCCCGCCGATCAGCCCGAGCTCCTGCTCCATGTCGTACGGGCCGATCACCTGATAGTCGATGATCGAGTCCCGGAAGTTCGGTGCCAGTTCGTTGTAACCGTCGAACACCCGCTGGGCGTACGCGTCGAGCTCATCGCGATGCGGCTCGAGGTTCCAATCGTCGGGCACCCACTGCGTGAACATCGAGAACACGTGCGTGCCCTCGGGCGCGAGCTTCTTGTCGAGCGTGGTCGGGATCGTGCCGTCGACGAACGGGGCGGTGGAGCCCCGACGCTCCATGTGGGCATCCTGGAAGGCACGCTCCGCGTACGCCGGCGACAGGCAGAGCTCGACCGACCCGGTGTGGTGCGGCTGCATCTCCGTGCCGGGGATCGCCGTGAAGCTCGGCAGCTCGCTGATCGCAACGTTGATCTTCACCACGCCGCTGCGGGTCTTCCAGCGCTCGATGTCCCAGACGAAGTCCGGCGGCAGCTCGTGACGCTCGATCAGGTCGAGGAACGCGATCTTGGGATGGATCGTGGTGACGAGGACCGGTGCGCGAAGCTCCGTGCCGTCCTCCAACGCGACGCCGACGGCGCGGCCGCCGCGCACGATGATCTGCTTCACGCGAGCGTCGGTGCGGATCTCTGCGCCGAACGCCTCCGCGGCCCCGCGGATCGAGTCGCTGACGGCTCCCATGCCGCCCTGCTGGAACCCCCACGACCCGAGGTGCCCGTCGCCGACGTCGCCGATCGAGTGATGCAGCATCACGTAGGCCGTGCCGGGCTCGTCGGGCCCGGCCCAGGTGCCGATGATGCCGTTCACCGTCAGCATCGCCTTGATCGCATCGGACTCGAACCAATCGTTCAACAGGTCGCTCACCGACATCGAGAACAGCCTCGTCACGTCGCCGACCCCGCGCTCACCGAGTTTCCGCGTCTTCCATGCGGCGCGAAGCGTCTCGAGCAGGTCGGCCGGTTTCAGCGAGCCGACGTGCGGGGGAACGCTCAACAGCAGCGGGCCGAGCACGTCGGACACGCCCTTCAGCCATTCCTCCCACTTCGGCAAGGTGTCGGCGTCGCGCTTGGAGAACTGCGCGATGGAGTCGTAGGACTTCTGGTGATCGTCGGCGTAGACGGTGATCGCGCGGCCGTCGGGGAACGCTTGGAAGTACGGCCCGAACGGCGTCACGTCGTAGCCGAACTGCTTGAGCTTCAGTTCGCGGATGATCGTGGGCGGCATCAACGACATCACGTAGGAATAGGTCGTGACGTTGATCTCCGGATGGTCGGCGAACGGCGCGCTCGTGTCGGCCGCGCCACCCGTCTTGCTGCGCGCCTCGAGCACGACGGTGCGGGCTCCTTCGCGCGCGAAGTACGCGCCGGCGGTCAGCCCGTTGTGGCCGCCACCGATCACGATCGCGTCGTAGACGTTCGAAGACATGGCAGGTTGATCCTTCCCCTTCGGTGGGCCGTATCATGACCGCTGACTGAACAGCCAGTCAAATCTCGGCGACGTGGCGGGCAGGATTTGACTCTGCAGGTCAGATGCGTATCTTGGTTTGAACGACGGGTCAGTCTGGCTGGTGGAAGGACCGTCGGATTGGACGACGTTCAGGAGTTCGCGTGAGCACGAAGACCCGCCAGAAGCCCCAGCGCGACCGTCACCAGGAGATCCTCGAGGCCGCATCGCGCGTGATCACCGACCGCGGGCTCGCCGAGACACGGATCCAAGACATCGCCGAGGCCTGTGGCGTTTCGCCGGGGCTGATCCTGTACTACTTCGAGTCGAAAGACCGCCTGCTCGTCGAGGCATTGAACTACACGAGCGACCAGTTCTACCTGCGCACGGCTCGCGAACTCCGCAAGATGCCGTCGGCGCGCGACCGGTTGATCCGCGTGATCGAGCTGTCGGTGCCCGGCTTGCTGCCCGAGTACGACCTGCTCGACGAGTGGGCGCTTTGGCTCGAGATCTGGGTGCGGGCGCTCCGCGACCCCGACCTCGCGAAGGAACGCGAACTGCTCGACCGCCGCTGGGTCCAGACGATCGCCGAGATGATCCGCTACGGGCGCCAGACCGGCGAGTTCCCGACGGACCAGCGCGACGCCGACGATCTCGCCATGCAATTCAGCGCGATGACCGACGGCCTCGCGATCCAGGTGCTCCTCAACGACACGGTGATGACCCCGCAACGCATGTACGACATCTGCCTCGACGTGGCTGAGCGATTGATCGGCTTCGACGCCGCGTAGCGCTGGCCGGTGTGCGGATCAGCTGGGCGAGCTTCCCCGACCGACGAGCCTCAGCCCGGCAGGGGGAACGCCCGAGCGGGCTTGGCATCGCGCAGCCGGAGGCCCTGTGGGTCGTAGAACGGTTCGCGGCTGAGCGTCGCTCGAACCTTCTTCCCGCGGATCTGGACCGACGCGGGCAGGTGGGCACCGAACTCGCCGTTGACCCACGCGAGGCCGACCGCCGCGCCCAGGTGGTGCCCGTAGGCCCCGCTCGTGACGTAGCCGATCCGGTCCGAGCCCATCACGATCGGCTCGCCGTGCCACAGCATCGCTTCGGGGTCCTCGAGCTTGACGCTCACGAGCTCTCGCCCGAGCGGCTGTCTCGATCGATCGGTCAGCGCGGACCTCCCGACGAAGTCCTCCTTGTCGAGCCGCACGGCGAACGCCAGTCCGACCGAGTAGGGATCGTCCAGCACCCCGATGTCGTGGCCCCACGACCGGAACCCGCGCTCGAGACGCAGCCCGTCGAACGCGAATGCTCCCGCGTGTCGCATCCGCGCCTGCGCACCCGCGGCGACCACCCGTTCATAGACATCGGCGACGAACTCGGTCGCCACGATGAGCTCCCACCCGAGCTCGCCGGTGAACGACACGCGAAGCGCCAGAGCCTTCGCCCAGCCGAGCTCGATCTCGCGCGCCGACAGGAACGGGAACGCGTCGTTCGAGAGGTCCTGGTCGGTGAGCGCGCCGAGGACCTCGCGGCTCCTCGGCCCGGCGATGTGCAGCGTCGCGAGTCCGCTCGTCACGTCCGTGACCGTCGCGCCCGGTGGGAGCCCGTTCCGCAGGAGCATCTCGGTCCGCCGTTGGTACAGCGTCGGCGCGAGGACCAGGAACCGATCGTCGGCCAGGCGGGTCACGGTCGGGTCCATCTCGATACCGCCGCGGTCGTTGCAGATCATGGTGTAGACGACGCGGCCCGGCTCCACGTCGACGTTGGCCGTGCAGAGACGCTGGAGACCGGCGACCGCCTCGGGTCCCTGGACCATGAACTTCGCGTAGGTCGAGAGGTCGAACAGTGCGACGCCCTCGCGGGTCGCCGTCATCTCCTCGCCCACCGGTGTGAACCACGACGGCCGCTCGAAGTCATAGATCCACAGCGGCTCTTGCGTTGCCCGCGGCTCGAACCACGCCGCGCGCTCCCAACCGGCGGCTTCGCCGACCGCCGCACCGGCCTCGCGGAGCTCCGGCAACAGCGGCGTCCGGCGCACGCCCCGCCCGTGACCCGGCTGTCGCGAGGGCCAGTGCATCGCGTACAGCCGCCCGAGCGTCTCGTGGGTCTTCTCGTGGAGCCACGCGCGGTTGTTGGCCCACCCACCCATCCGCGCGATGTCGACCTCGGTGAGGTCCATCGTCGGATGACCCTCGACGATCCACTCGGCGAGCGCCTTGCCGACGCCGGGGCCGTAGATGATCCCCTGCGAGTTCAGCCCGGCCGCCACGAACAGCTGCTTCACCTCGGGGAACTCGCCGAGCTGCAGGTTCGCGTCGGGCGTGAAGCTCTCCGGCGCGCGCAGGTACTTCTGGAACCCGACGTCGTACAGGACCGGGAGCCGTTCGCGCGCCGCCGCGAGCACCGGCGCGAAGTGATCCCAGTCCTCGCCGAACTCGGCGAAGCCGCCGCGCGGGACGTCGCCGGGCGCCTTCGGTTTCCCCTTCGGCTCGAACGCGCCGACGACGAGGTGGCCGCCGTGGTGACGCGCGTAGAAGTAGCCGTCGAGGTCACGCAAGAACGGGAAACGTTCCTCGGCGCCGGGCACTTCGTCGGTCATGACCCAGACGTGCTCGGCCGGATACAGCGAGACGGAGGCACCGGCCAGCCGGGCGAGCTCAGAGGTCCACAGGCCAGCGGCGAGTACGACGGTCTGCGCCTCGATCGGCCCGTGATCGGTCTCGACCCCGACCACCGTGCCGCCGGACATGCGGAACCCGGTCGCCGTCACGCCGAACGCGAACACGGCCCCGCGGTCGTGGGCACCCTTGGCCAGCGCCAACGCGGCATCACCCGGGTTCACGGTGGCATCCGACGGCGCCATGATCGCACCGACCAGATCGTCGACCGCGGCGATCGGCCAGTGATCCAGCACCTGGTGCGGCTCGAGGACGCGGCACTCCACGTCGAGCTCTCGATGCATGTCGGCGGCGCCGAGCAACTCCTGCATCCGCCCGGGGGTGCGCGCGACCGTCAGCGACCCGACCCGACGGAACCCGGTCTCGACGCCGGTCTCGCCGGGGAGCGAGGCGTACAGGCCGGCGTTGATCCGGGACAGCGCCGACAGGGCATGCGTGCCGCGCACCTGCGACACCAGGCCGGCGGCGTGCCAGGTCGTGCCGGCCGTCAAGCGCACCCGCTCGAGCACCAGGACGTCGGTGATCCCGAGCTTGGTGAGGTGATACGCGATCGACGAGCCGATGACGCCGCCACCGACGATCACGACCCGGGCCCTCGCCGGCGGCACCGAGACGGGATCCAGGATCGAGCTGTCGACGTGACGGTTCGCGAGGTGCTCGGGGATCGCCATGGCTCCGAAGGATAGCCAGACGGCTTGACCGGCACGGCTCCCCATGTGCATCGGGCGTCGAGCCGCCGATCGATCACGCGCGTGATGCTCCTCGAGACGAACCTGGACGCGGCGCTGGACTCCGAGTGAGCCGTCAGCCGTCGATCGCTGCGCGCAGGACGTTCGCGAGCTCGGTCCCGTACGCCGCCCCCGGGTCCTTGTCGGGGTTGTAGCACCCGATCGAGAGACCGGTGCACGCCGGCGATCCGAGCAAAGGCCGCAAGAGATCGGTGAGCTCGCGGAGGTCGAGGCCGCCTGGCATCGGGTAGTCCGTGGCAGGAAACGCCCGCTCATCCAGGACGTCGACGTCGAGGTGCGCCCAGAACCCATCGCCGTCCGCCGCCGCGCGCTCGACGGTCGCACCGACCACCGACGCTCCGGTCGTGCGGATCTCGTCGGCGTCGACGACGGAGAGCCCCGAGATGTCCTTCGGATGTGGGTGGCCGTAGGTGAGCGCCTCCTCGAGGTCGCGGGAGCCGACGAGCCACACGCGACGGGCGGGCGTGACGGATCCGACGGCGTCCACCCACGCGGATGGACCGCGGCCGAGGATGACCGAGATCGGCATGTCGGCCGCCTCGCCGGTCGGTGAGGTCGTGCCGTCGTACAGGTCCAAGTGACCGTCGAGGTACACGAGGCCGACGTCGCCGAGCGACCGTTGGGCGCCGGCGAGCGCGGCGGGCACCAGCGAACAACAGCCCCCCATCACGAACGGCGACCGACGTTCACTCGTGAGCCCTGCGACAGCGGTCTCGACGGTTTGGCTCATCGACACGACGTCGCCGATGGCGATCACCCCGCTCGACGGGTCTCGATCGTCGCCGCGGATCTGAACGTCGAGGTCGCCCGCATCGTCGGCCGCCCAAGGATCCGATGATCGCGTCAGAACCCGGAACGCTGCCGGCGCGTGCTCCGTCCCGCCCGATCGACCCACCGAATCGATGGGCACGCCGAGGTACGTCCGGGTCCGCACGACCTGACCCTAGCTCCCACGTAGGCTTGAGCGGTGGCGTCGGTCGCCGGGTTCAACCTCACGCCCCTCAAGTCGACGGCGTTGCATCGGCCGGACCGGATCGATCTGCGCCCCGCCGGGGCGGTCGGGGACCGACGGTTCCTGTGCATCCGCAGCGACGGGACGCGGGTGTCGGGGATCTCGAAGGCCGCGCTGATCCCGATCGTCGCGCACCACGACGCGGGGGCGCACCGCCTGTCGCTCGCGTTCCCCGATGGTGCGGTCGCGGCCGGCGACGACCGGCCACGGGGACCGGCGATCACGGTCCGCCTGTTCGACCGCGAGATCACGGTGCGCGAGATCGACCCCGTGCTCACGACCGCGTTGCGTCAGCACGTCGCCGACGACACCCTCACGATCGGCCGGGTCGAAGAGCCGGAGTACGCGGGGGGTGCGCACCGCGCGTCGATCATCGGGCTGGCATCCATCGCCGACGTCGGTTCGCGGATCGTGGCCGACGACGGCGTCGATCCGCGGCGGTTCCGGATGCTGATCGAGGTCGACGGGCTCGCCCCCTACGAAGAGGACTCATGGCAGAGCCATCGGGTGCGGATCGGCGAGGCGATCGTCCATGTCGGCACGCGCATGTCCCGCTGCATCATGACGACGCTCGACCCCGACACCGGCTCCCAGGACACGCCGGTGCTCCAGGTGCTCACGACGTACCGCATCGAGGACGGCAAGCCGATCCTCGGTGTGTGCGGTGACGTTGAGCGCGGCGCCGAGGTCGGGGTCGGTGATCCGGTCGAGCTGCTGGCCGACTAGATCAGGCGCTTCGCCGAGCCAACCCCGCGATGAGGCGTTCGTCGACCACGGCCACGTCGTCGTCCTCCCGCAGCGACTGTCGGGGTAACAGGATCACTCGGGCATCGTCGCCGTCGGCAGCCACCGCGTATGCCGCGCCGCCCGTATCGACCTCGACCACCACCGAGCGAACGACGCCGAGCGCACGGCCTCGCGAGCTGATCACCCGGGTGCCCGGCTCGATCGCGGCGAGCGGCGTCGCCATCTGGCGTCGGAACACGCGGATGCTCGTCGGCACGGCGGTCGAGAGCTTGCGCGACCAGCGGACCGGCCACGCCGGCGTGCGCCGCACGGCGCGCGTCATCCGGACGTCCTCGCAACAGCGACGGGTCTCTTCTTCGCTTCGCGGCATCGCGAGCATGGAGAGCGGGGGCTTCATGCCAACACCTCCCAGGCGTCGTGCGCCTCCGGAAAGCGGTCGGGCCGCGACGACGAGAACGTCGTTCGCGGCCCTCTCCAGG
>JBKPRM010000243.1:0-9034 GCA_046734555.1 Actinomycetota bacterium
GATCAGGTCGGCGAGCTGGCGGCCTGCCGGCGAGTGCGTGACCTGCGACCCGAAGTACGAGCAGGTCGGCCCGCTCGCCTCGGGCACGCCCTCGCCGAGGTGCAGCGAGACACAGATATCGGCGTTGAGCTCGTTCGCGCGCGCTGCGCGCGCAGACGGCGACTGCTCGGGGGACAGGACGCGCGGCTCGGCACCGAGGCGGGCGAGCTCGGCGACGAGCGCGCGCGTCAGCGCGCGATGCACGTGATCCGGCTCACCGGCGACCGGCGATCCCGGATCGATCGCGACGACGTGGCCGCGGAGCTTCCCGCGGGAACGACGGAGCTCCTCGGTCTCGCGCACGAGCGCACGCCCGAGCACGCCCTCGAGCGGCCGCATGCGATCGAGCACCGACAACGTGTGCAGCCCGACGATCCCGTCGGGCTGCTCCCCGACGTTGCGTTGGAAATCACGGACGGCCGCATCGGTTGAGGCCCCATAGACGCCGTCTTGCTTGCCGGGATCGAACCCGAGCGCATCGAGCTTGCGCTGCAGCGCGCGCACGTCGTCACCACGCAGGTGCGGCGCGTGGACGTACAGCGTGCGGTCGCCCAACCGGAAGCCGGCCTCGACGAGCTGACCCCACGTGTCGGGCCCGACGATCCCGTCGACCCGCAGGTGGCGTTCGGTCTGGAACGCGCGGACGGCGTCGTGGGTCCCATCGCCGAACGTGCCGTTGGATTCCGCAGCGGGCAGCTCGTATCCGAGCTCGATCAGCCGCTGTTGGATGTCGAGGATCTCGGGGCCGTCGTCCCCCCGGCGGTAGACGCGCACGCTCGGAGTGTGCGCCCGGAGAGGGGAAGCGGCAACGACGTCAGCTCAGGTGCGCGTTCAGGTCGCGCAAGATCGCGTCCTTCGGCTTCGCGCCGATCACGCGCGCGACCTCCTGGCCGTCTTTGAACAGGATCAGCGACGGGATCGACATGACGCCGTAGGTGCGGGTCGCCTCGGGGTTCTCGTCGATGTTGAGCTTCGCGACCTTCAGGTTGTCACCGCGCTCGTTCCCGATCTCCTCGACCACCGGGGACACCATGTGGCACGGCACGCACCATTCCGCCCAGAAGTCCACCAGGACCGGGGTGTCCGACGACAGCACCGTCGTCTGGAAGTCCTGGTCACCGACCGCTCCGATGTTCGCCATCATCGACTCCTTCGATCTCGTGCTGGGTGCAACGTACCGGCCGAACGGGGCATTCCCGTTCAGGCGCCGTGGTAGTCCTCGGTCAGGTAGCGCTCGGCGTCGATCGCTGCCTTGCACCCCTGGCCAGCCGCCGTCACGGCCTGACGATACGTGTGGTCGGTGACATCGCCGGCCGCGAAGACGCCCGGGACGCTGGTCGCGGTCGAGGGTTCGCGCACCGCGATGTAACCGTCCGCGTCGAGCTCCAGCGAGTCGCGGAACAGCGCCGTGCTCGGGTCGTGGCCGATCGCCATGAAGACACCGTCGGCGGCGAGCTCGCGGGTCTCGCCGGTCACGACGTCGCGCGCGAGCGCGCCGGTCACGGCGTCGTCGCCGTGGATCTCCTCGAGCACCGTGTTCCACGCGACGTCGATCTTGTCGTTCGCGAACACGCGATCCTGCATCACCTTCGAGGCGCGGAACGCGTCTCGCCGGTGCACGATCGTCACCTTCGACGCGAACTTCGTGAGGAACGATGCCTCCTCCATCGCGGTGTCGCCGCCGCCGACGACGAGCAGTTCGCGATCGCGGAAGAAGAACCCGTCGCAGGTGGCGCACGCGCTCACCCCACGGCCGCGGAGCGTGTCCTCGCCGGGGATGTCGAGCCAGCGCGCGGTCGCGCCGGTCGCGACGATCAGGGTCTTCGCCCGCCACACCTGGTCGCCGGCTTTGACGACGAACGGACGCGTGGTCAGGTCGACCTCCGTGACGTGGACCGACAAGATCTCGGCCCCGAAGCGCTGCGCCTGCTTCTCCATCTGATCCATCAGCTCGGGGCCGAGGATGCCGTCGGCGAAGCCCGGGTAGTTCTCGACGTCGGTGGTGAGCATCAGCTGACCGCCGGCCTCGAGGCCCTTCAGGACGAGCGGCTCGAGGTCGGCGCGCGCGGCGTAGAGGGCCGCCGTGAACCCGGCCGGGCCCGAGCCGATCACGATCACATTGCGTACGTCCTCAGCCATCGTCGGGAATCCTCCCATACGCTCAAACGCCCGCCTATTCCGGCGCGGCGCTCAGAGCTTGGCGCTGGACTGCGCGAGGATCCCGCACCCGTGCACCGACGCAACGTCGATCCGCAACTCGTCCGAGGGGAGCCCGGCGCCGGGGCTCACGAGGTACACGCCGAAGTAGGCCGGCTGCCCGTTATACGTGGCGAGGATGACCCGGACGAGCCGTCCCTCCGGTTGGACGAACGCGCGCTGCAGGCATCGGGTGGCCGGGCCGAAGCGGTCCGTCGACAGGGCGTTCGGGGTGGCCACGCCGAACTGGGTTCCCGCGTCGGCTGCCTGGGCTGCCTGGCCTGTCGCCGTTGCCTCGAGGGACGCGCGGAGGGATCGGGCGGCGTCGGTCAGCCGATCCGCCGAGTAGTCGGCGTGCTGGACCTCCACAGCTGTCGCGGGAGGAAGGCTCGCGCTCACGGCCTCCGGAGCTGACGTCCCCGATGCCGACCCTCCCGCCGCGATCTCCGCGACGCTGCCGGACGACTGACCGAGCTTCGGCGCCAGCAGCGCGATCGCGACGACGACGGCGGCGGCCGTGGCGAAGCCTGCCCACCGTGGTGCGTTGGGCCGCCGCCGGTCACGCCCGGGGAGCGATGCGACCTCGGGATGGCGGCCGCCGGCGATGCGGTGGGCCTCGGCGATCGCGGCGTCGGCGAGCCCGGGCGGTGCGGTCGGGGTCGGCACGGCGCCACCTGCGGTCTTCCCCGTGCGCGCGAGACGCACCTCCTCCCGGCACGTCGCGCACCCCTCGAGGTGCGACTCCACCTCGGCGCGCGCGTCGGCGCCGAGCGTGCCGTCGACGTAGTCGATGAGGAGGGGCCCGGGGTGCGTCATCGTCTCGGCTCCTTCGACGTCCGGCGAGCCGCCCGCGGTTCCCCGGGGGTTCCCTCGATGGCGCGCGCGAGCGCGATGCGGCCACGGTGCACGCGCGACTTCACGGTGCCGATCGGCAGGTCGAGCACCTTCGCGATCTCCTCGTATGGGAGGTCCTGCATGTCCGCGAGGACGATCGCGATCCGGAAGTCCTCGGGCACCTCGGCCAGTGCCGCCGCGACCAGCCGCTCGTCGGCGACCGCGTCGGCGTGGTCGGGCACCGGCTCGCCGTGTTCCCGCTCGCGGAGGTCGTCGTCGAGCACGCGGTGCAGCACCGGGCGCCGTTGCGCCCGGCGCAGGTGGTCGTAACAGACGTTCAACGCGATCCGATGCAGCCACGTCGTGAACGCCGCGTCGCCGCGGAAGCCATCGAGTTTGCGGACGACGCTGAGCATCGTGTCCTGCGTCGCGTCGGCGGCGTCCTCCGCGTTGCCGAGGATCCGCAGACATACGGCGTAGACGCGACGTTCGTGGCGATGGACCAGATCGCCGAACGCCTGGGCGTCTCCGGCGAGGAACCGCCGCACGAGCTCGGCGTCCGAGGCGTCGGCCACGACCGAACGCTACAACGCGGGCTCGGCGGACTCCTTCACGGTCACGTCCGTGAAGTGGCGTGTGAACGAGAGGCGCCCGAGGACGAGCGACGAAGCGGTCGTGTGCAACGTGATCGTCGCCTGCCCCGTCGACTGGTCGATCTTGCACCACTTGTCGTTGTCCGGGACGGTTGCGCCGTCGTGCAGCACGTCGCCCTCGGCAAGCGTGCACGCCTCCGATGCGTCGTGCGAGTTGTGGAACTGGGTCGCCGCCGTGCTCGCCGCACCCTGCGCGGTGCTCGACAGGTTGAGCGTCGCGAGGACGACCGAGATGCCGTCGAGGACCAGCAGACCGATGAGCAGGAGCACCACGATCCAAACCACGGCGACCTTGCCGATCAGGCCGGCCTGGTCGTGCAACGAGAGGGGGCGGGTTCGGGTCATCGTCGGAAGCGAGTCGCCAGGGCTCGCCAGACCTCATCGGCCTCTTCGATGCGGAAGATAAGCGCACCCAGGGCGAACGCAAGCACGCCGGCGACGACTCCCGCACACACCTGGATCAGGCTCGCCCCGGGCCGCGAGACGTCGAGGATCGCCGCGACCCCCTCCGAGGCGCCCCACGCCGCGACGGCGGTCAATGCGGAGGCCCCGACGGTCTTCGCGATCGTCGCCCCGATCCGTTGCGCATCGAGGCCACCGAGACGTGTCCGCAGACGCGCCGCCAAGATCACCGTGCCGGCGACGTAGGAGGCGGCGAACCCGAGCGCCAGTCCCTGCACCCCGAGACCGAGGCCGAAGGCGAGCCAGACGTCGAACACGAGGTTGACGACGCACACGGCGATGTTCGCGAGCGCGGGGGTCCGCGCGTCCTGCGTCGCATAGAAGGTGCGCGTCAGCAGCTGGAACGCCGAGAACCACGGGAGGCCGACCGCGAACGCCGCGAGCGTCGACCCGAGCAGGACCGTGTCGCTCCTCGCCATCGCTCCGTAGCTCGCGAGCACGACGACGATCGGTCCCGCGAGCACCATGAGGCCGACCGCTGCGGGGATCATCACGATCTCGGTGTCACGGATCCCGCGGGAGAAGAGCTCGCGCACGCTGTCCACGGCCCCCGTCGACCACCGCTCGGACATCCCGGGCAGCAGGGCGGTGAAGATCGACACCGCCACGATCGCGTGCGGGAGCGAGAAGAAGATGAACGCCTGCGAGTAGATCGGGTAGGCGCCGACGCCGACGTGCCCGTTGAACACGATGATGAAGAAGTAGGCGATCTGGTTCGCGATCACGTAGAGCGCCACCCAGCGGGCGAGGCCGAGCAGACGGCGCACCGTCTCGTGCCGCCAATCGAACCGCAGGCGCCACCGGAACCCGATCGCGCGAAGGGACGGCCACAGCGCCACGGTCATGGCGACGACCCCGAGGGTGGTGCCGGCGGCCAGCACGAGCCGTTGTGCCTGCGTGACGTCGGAGAGGTCGGTCTGCGCGCCGCCGCGCATCGAGATGAACACGAGCATCGTCGCGATCACCGCGACGTTGTTCAGGATCGGCGCGTACATCTGCGCGGCGAACCGGCGGTTGGCCGTGAGGATGCCGGCCGCGACGGCGCCGAGCCCGTAGAACACGATCTGCGGCAGGAACCACCGCAAGAAGAACGTCCCCGTCTCGAGCTGCGCCGCGTGCGTCGTCGGATCGGTCTCGCCGAGGAGGTACAGGCGCATGATCCACGGGGCAGCGACCATCGCGACGACCGTCGTCGCCGACAGCACGACGAGGACGAGCGTCAGGAACCGCGACCCCGCCTCACGCCCCGCATCCGGGCCGTGCCGCTTCGCCCAGTCGACGAGCAGCGGCACGAAGACGCTCGTGAGGATCCCGCCGAGCACCAGCTCGTAGACGATGTTGGGGGTCGTGTTCGCCTTGAAGTAGCTATCCGACACGACGTTGCTCGTGCCGATCGCCGCAAGGGTCACCGAGACACGGACGATGCCGGTTGCTCGCGACAGCAGCGTTCCTCCCGACATGACCGCCGCGTTGCGGACGGTCGTCGCTCTCGCGTCGAGGTCCGGACCGCTCAGGTCGTCGCGCTCCTCCGACGCTTGAACCACCTCCTCGCGTACAGGACCACGAGGCCGAGCCCCGCGCCCGCCGTCACGAGCAGCGCGATCCGATTGACCGCCGTCGAGCGCACCGTGATGCTCGACGTGCTGATCGGTTGACCGTCGGGCGCTCGCACGAGCACGGTGATCGTGCTTTCGCCCGACCCTTGTGCGATCGCGTCGAACTGGATCACCTGGCTGGGCCGCTCCAAGGTCAAGCTCCGCGGGTTGTCCCGCGGGAACGTGATGCTCGACGATCTGAGCTCGACGGTGATCGACAGCGGGGTGGGGCCGGGATCGCCGAACTGGATCGGGATCGTCCCCTCGCTCGACGTGAACGTGAACGAGTCGCTGCCCGCCGGTGTTGCCGCGGCGAACGCACGGCCGGTCGTCGAAGAGATCGAGTCGAGCCAGGGTTGACCGCTCGCCGGGTCGATCTGGTACACCGGCGAGGTAGCCGTGAACAAGCGGCGGCGTAGATCCGTCGGCGTCTGATCGTCCGCCGGCAGCATCGAACCGAGCGCCTCGATCGAGTTGTCGAGGCCCGCGACCTGCGTCGCGTAGGCGGGATCGAACTCCGACGTGTCCGGCGCGGTGAGCGGCGCCTCGCCGTTGGGATGGAAGTTGTCGACCTCGATCTTCTTGACGAGTTTCGTCGCGGTCACCGGCGTCAGGAACGGTGCATCGCTCACCCTGCTGAGCAACGGTGACCACACGTTGGGCGGCAGGGTCGGGGGCGGCGCGAGCGCGATCCCGCGTCTGGTCGGTTCGGTTGGGAAGGGAGCCTGCTTCCAGATCAGCGCCAGCTCGCCGAGGACGATCTGCGCACCTTGCACGGGGTCGGTGAACAGGTCCGAGCGGTCCAGCAGCGCCTGTGTGGCGGGGTCCGGCAGGACCATCGTCACGCCCGACGTCGTCGGGACCGTCGGCGCCGGCGCGAAGATGTCCTGATACGGCGAGCGATCGACGGTGTCCGCGTTGCCCAGCACGATCGTTGCGCCCGCCGCCGCGAGCCACTCGAGCGCGGCGTCGGACAGCCGACCGTCCCGCGGTCGCGCGACGGTCGCAGATGCCCGCTGGATCGCTCCATCCCCCAGGCTGTTGACGACGGCCGTGCCCGCCTCCCGTTCGGCGGCGAGCTCGTCGGTGAGCGAGGGGTCGCTGGACACCATCGCCGGCAGGTTCGGGTCGCCGAACGGCTGCGCGAGGGTCTCGAGCGTCTCGGGGTGCTCGGTTGCCCTGCCGAGCACGCGGACGAACTTCGCCGCCTCTTCGGTCGACTGGTCCTGCGTGACGGTCGTGCCGTCGCTCGATCGGTAGCCGGCCGCGAGCGCGCGCGCCTGCGTGATCAGGAGCGGGTCGACGACCAGGTCGAGCACGCCGTGTGGGTGCCGGCCGCCCGTGGTCGCCGCGACCGCGTCCAGCGGCGCGCGGAGCGCGCCGCCTTCCGCGATCGCGCCCGGGAATCCGGTGTCCACGAGCGTGCCGGACGCATCGAACGCGATCGGGGCCGAGAGCTGCACCCACGTGGTGGCGAGCATCGGCCGCTCGGGCGTCTGCACCAAGTAGATCGTCGGCGTCGTGACCGACGCGACGATCGTGCTCTCCGACCAGAGCTGTATCGACGTGGGGTACACCTGGGAATCGAGCTGATCGATCCCCGACTTCGCGGTCATGTCGACGCGCATCTGGAACCGCTCGGTCGCTCCCGATCCGATGTCGAAGTGGAGATCCTTCTGGTCGCTCGCGACCTCCGATGTCACGCCCGACGTCAGCATCTGATCGAAGTCGGTCTGGGTGGCGATCCGTGGGCCGAACACGACGCGCATCGAGAGGTTCCGCAACGTCGTTGCACCCCCGTTCGTCACGAGGAGGTCGAGGTCGAGGGTGCCGCGCTTGTCCTTGACCACCCACGGCGATTGGCTCTCCAGGCGAAGCGTCACCGCCGTTTCCTGCGCCGTTGCGGGCGGCACGCCGAGGCCGGTGCAGACCAGCAGCGATGCCGCGACCGCGCCCAACAGGCGTTTCACGCGGGCATCGTATCCGCCGCTCGTGGCGGCACCGTGGCGGCGGCCTTCAGCTCCCGAGCTGGGAGATCTGCGTTCCCGCGTACACGACGGCGATCGCGAGCATGCCCCCGCCGACCACCAACCGCAGGGTCCGTTCCGCGGTGCCGAGCGCGAGCGTCGCGCCGACGCGTGCGCCGGGGACCGCCCCGATCGTCAGGTACAGGGCCGCCCACCAATCGATGTTCCCGAGATACGCGTGCACGATCGTGCCCGGGATCACCAGCGCGGGGATCGTCAACAGCGAGGTGCCGAGCGCGCGCTTCAGCGGCATGTGGCACCAGCCGGCGAGCAGCGGGACCATCACCAATCCGCCGCCGATGCCGAGCAGGCCCGACACGAGGCCAGCCGTCAGCCCGATGATCGCGTAGGTGGAGATCGGCACCTCGGCGCCGGGCCCGCCGCGCTCTGCGGGGGCGCCTTTGCTGCGGATGATGCCGATCGACTGCCAGCCGAGCAGCGCCGCCGTCACGAGCAACAACAGCGCCGGGTCGATCCACCGGGTCGCGAGCGCCCCGGCGACCGAGCCGGCCAGCCCGGTCGGCGCCATCATCAGCGCGGCGCGCTGGTCGACCTGACCCGCCTTCGTGTACGTGATCGCACCGGTGATCGACGTCGGGAAGATCACGGGCAGCGGGGTCGCGATCGCGGCGATCGGCGCGACCGGGATCAGCGCGTCGAGGCCCGGCGTCATCACGATCCCGCCTCCCACGCCGAACAGACCCGACAGCACGCCGGCGACGATGCCGATCGCGACCGCCTGCACCGCGTCGACGACGCTCACCGCAGCAGCTCCGAGGCCTTGACGAGCATGTCGCGCTCACCTCGGTACGCGGCGCGCTTGATCGCTCGATCGAGCGGGAACCAACGGATCTCCTCCATCTCGTCGTCGCGGTCGTCGACGTCCCCGCCCGTGTGCCGCATCAAGAAGAAGTGAACGGTCTTGCGGATCCGGATGTCGTCCCAGACGTACATGTACTTCGTGTCGCCGAGGTCGGCCTCGATCTCGGCGGTCAGCCCCGTCTCCTCGCGCACCTCGCGGATCGCGGCCTCCTCTTTCGTCTCGCCGGTCTCGATGCCGCCCTTGGCGAGACCCCACGCGAGCTGACCGCGGCGGGTTCGGCGAGACGCGAGCACCACCTCGATGCCGTCCTCGCCACGGCGGTAGAGCACGCCCCCTGCCGATACCTCCCGAGTCGTGGGGATCTTCGGTCTCCGGTGCGGTTTCCGCTTCGCGGCGACCTTGTGC
>JBKPRM010000244.1:0-4616 GCA_046734555.1 Actinomycetota bacterium
GCCCGACCGCTTGCTGCACCGCGGCGTCCAGGTCGGCGTCGGCGAAGATCAGGAACGGGGACTTCCCGCCGAGCTCGAGGGAGGTCGGGGTGAGGTTCGCCGCGGCCGCCGCAGCGACGAGCCGACCCGTCTCCACCGATCCGGTGAACGCGATCCGGCTCACCGCCGGATGTTCGACGAGTGCGGCGCCAGCCTCTTCGCCGATCCCCTGGACGACGTTGTAGGCGCCGGCGACGATGCCGGCTTCGAGGGCGATGTCTCCGAGCAGGGATGCGGTCAGCGGCGCCCATTCGGGCGGCTTGTGGACGACCGCGTTGCCGGCAGCGAGGGCGGGGGCTATCCGCCATGTCGCGAGCATCAACGGCGCGTTCCACGGGCCGATCACGGCGGTCACGCCCGACGGATCCCACGTGAATCGCTCCTGGTTCCCATCGAACGACGTGTCGCGGTCGTGCTCCAGCGCGAGGAGCTTGTCGGCAAAGAACCGGAAGTTGCGAGCGACACGGGGCATCACCGAGTTGCGATGCGAGCGCAAGAGCGATCCGTTGTCGCGGGTTTCGACGACGGAGAGGTCCTCGATCCGGGCCTCGACACCGTCTGCGATCCGATGCAGGACGGCGGCGCGATCCTTCGGCGATGTGCGTCCCCACGCTTCGGCCGCCCGGCCCGCCGCAGCGACGGCGAGGTCGACCGTGTCGGCGTCGGCGCGCGCGACGTGCGCGATGACCTGCTCGTCGACCGGGGAGACGTCTTCGAACCGAGCTGACGACCCGAGTCGTTCCCCGCCGATCAGGTGGTCGGTGGGAACCTCGACCCGTTCGACCACGGCGCGCTCGTCCGTTGGCTCCTCCAGATGGTTCGTGTCCGAACGGTATGGCCGACCCGTTGGACGTGTCAATCCGCATCCATCGGGACGCGTGGACCCCCCTGCCCCGCATGGCTCAGGGGGATCTCGCGCCTCCACGAACGATGTTGATCGCGCAACCGATCGCGAGCCCCAGAGCTGATCCGCCGACCAGATCGAGGGGTAGGTGTGCGCCCACGTACATCCGCCCGAAGGGGACCAACCCGGTCAGTGCCGCGAGCGGGAACCGCAAGCTCGTCGGCACGTCGGGCCACATGACGACGGTGATGGCGGTGGACACCGCGGCATGACCAGACGGGAAGCCCTGATCGCCTTCCTCAGTGCCTCGTTGCTGCACGCCGTCGGTGATGCTTGAGGGACGACCCCGGGCGACGATCTGTTTCATCGCTTTCGCCGTGACCCACGCGGTGGTGCCGCCGACGGCGATCGATGCGGCGAGGCGAGGCCGCCGAGTGGCGGCGGCCATCGCGGCGGCGACGGGCACGGTACCGAACGTCCCATATTGCATGACGGTCCAGATGGGGAGGAACGCTCCGTTCGGCAGGTCATTGGCCGAGCGGAACACCCTGATCTCCGTCTGGGACCGCGCCCGCCGAGCGAGCAGGGCGGACCCGGCCAAAACGCCCAAACCGAGCGTGAGCCCGGCCACATCTCGCGCGGCGGTCCGACCTCGACGCGTCACCCGGTGATGTTCCCGATGTTGAACTCCCGATCCGGCCGTGCCTCGTGGCGATCCGGCCCTGTTGTCCTCCGTCGTGCTACGGGGACTCACACGAGACGATCGCTCCCCGCCCACGCCCTTGACGACAGTCGTCGATACCAGGTCCGCCACGCAGACGGTCATTCCCCGATCCGCCGCGCAGGACGTCATCACCACGGCCTGCCTCGAATCTGTCGTTGCCTTTGCCGCCGCTCAATCGATCGTTCCCACCATTCCCACGGAGGAGCGGATCGCTGCCGGCTCGGGCTCGCATGACGTCGTCACCCGCACCACCCCACAGGGCGTTGCGCGATGCGTCGCCGTAGATCTCGTCGCTGAAGTGCGATCCAACCACTCCCTGGATCGAGACAAGCGTGTCGCGGCCCTCGCCAGTGGCCGTACCCAGGGCTAGGTCCACCGTCACCTGCGACGTGAAGTAGATGCGGTCGGACCCGCGGCCACCGTTCGCGATGTCATCGCCGTGGCCGGGGTGAAGCTCATCGGGCTCTCGCCCACCCATAAGCCGATCGTCGCCCAGGCCGCCCAGCAGGGAGTTGAACCCCACGTCGCCGCGCACGACATCGTTCCCGTTGCCGCCGAAGATCGTGTCGCCGCCTCCGTGCCCACGCAGGATGTCGTTGCCTTCTCCACCGAAGATCAAGTCGCGGCCTCCGTATCCGCGAACGATGTCGTTGCCACCGCGGCCGCAGATGACGTCATTCCCAGACGTTCCGTCGAGCTCGTCCGCGCCGCTCGTTCCCGTGATCGTGCACTCGCCCGTGAGCGGTACCTGCATGGATGTCGTTGCTGCGGCAAGAGGTGGCACGAAGATGAGGACGAATGGAGCAGCGATCGCGGCGCAACGCAGGCGGTTCCTCATTGGCAGCCCCCCTCTCGGTCGGTCAGCCGGCGGGCGGAACAGGTGGCAGCGCCGTGCGCGGCGGTTGATCGGATGACTGGACCCAGATCGGGTTCAGGTGCGCTTGCAGATAGAACCCGACGATGATGCTGAGCAGCAGGAGGAAGATCACGGCGAGCACCGGCTCGATGATGGGCTGGATGCCCTCACGTCTCTCGATCGCTTGGATGTGCTGCGCGGTGTTGTACACGGCGATGAATGGAGGAACGATGATGATCCACCCGAACAGGATGGCCATGAGCGATCTCGTCGGGCTTATGGAATCGTCTCGCTCGAACCGTCTGAGTTCGTCGTTCACTTGGTGATACCAGTAGAGGCCGTAGACCCCGAACGTGATCAGCGTCAGGCCGAGCACTCCGAGCGGTTCTCGCTTCTTGAACGTCTGGCCATCGATCGTGACGAGCTCACCCATGACCCAGCCCCTTCCTCGTGACATCTCCATCGTCCCACGCAGCTTCCTCTGCGGACGCAGAAACCTCCCGTCCTGGTGCACGAACGCGAGGTCTGGACCTACGTCTGTGCCCAGCGGGGCGAGCGGCCCACCTTTGACTCCCGGGGCTTGGACCGTCAGGATGGGCTCATGGCCGACTTCACGGTTCGTATCCCACGTCTGAGCAAGAGCATGACGCGGAGCGAGGCGATCCGCCGTGCCAAGGTCCTGGCCGCTCGAGGCAAGGTCACGGTTGTCGGTGAGCCGCAGGTCTCGCTCGATTGGGATAAGCCACAGTCCAGCTATGTGGTGGTCTTCGAGACAACCGAGCTGTAGCGACCAGGCCCACGCCGCGGGACGCGTTCATCCACCAGAGAAGTCGGCCCCACTGCTGCATCCGATGCGGATCGAACGTGGTGAACTAGGAGGGTGAGCCAAGACCCCAAGGATGCCTGGATCACGGATCCGGACGCTGCACCCGAAGGCATCGCTTGGCACGAGGGCGAGGTGCTGTTGCCCGACGGGCGGATCGCGGTCGTCCGTGACTCCAGTCGGCGCCGGAACCTGTTGATCGAGAACGGCGTGGCGCCACGATCACGGAAGGCACTCGAGACGTCGCGGCTCAGGGCGGCGCGCGCGCAGGCCCGAGCGGTACCCACGTGCTGCACCGTCGACGATCCCTGCGAGAAGCACCAGGCGCTCTTGAACAGGTAGTGCCTTTCACCGCGTCGGAACGCCCCAAGCCGAGCTCAGCCCGACGCGGCCGGATCTCCCTAAGGAACGACTCGGTAGAGGTGCCATCGGTCGGGGACGCCCTTCAGCTCATGCTCTCCGGCGTCTTCGAACGACAGGCCGCTGCCCGCGACGAGATCCTTCACCGTTTGAGAGATGCGAACCTCTGAGGGGCGCGCTGTAGCGGCCACCCGCGCCCCGATCGTCACAGCCAGGCCGCCGATCTTGTCGTCGATCAGTTCGCACTCGCCTGTATGAACGCCCGCGCGGATCTCGATCCCCAGATCGCGGACCCTGTGGGCCACCTCCTGGGCGCATCGGATGGCACGAGCCGGTCCATCGAAGGTGGCGTAGAACCCGTCTCCGGCCGTGTCGTTCTCGGAACCGTGCCACCGTCCGAGCGACTCTCGCACGATGGCGTGGTGCTCCTCGAGGAGCTCTTTCCATCCGTGGTCGCCGAGAGCCGCCTGCTTCCGCGTCGAATCGACTATGTCCGTGAACAACACCGTGGACAGGATGGTGTCGAGTTCGATGCGTTCGCGTTCGGCGCCGATGAATCGTCGGATCCCGACCGCGGCCAACCGCGACTGTTCCTCCGTCCACGGGCCCCCCGGGGAGATCCTCTGGAACTGTGCGCCGGGGATGCTCGACGCGACGACTCTCCAACGCTCCTCCTCCGGAGAGTCTGCCCGCGCCTGGATCAAGGTGGGGACATTGATCGAAGGAAGGACCGCCCGGATGTCGGTCTCGTACCAGATACGCGCCAGGGCTCTGGCCACGTCGGGCGTGCACGCGTTCCGACTGGCCTTGGCCATCCATGCGACGCCTGCGTCGTTCCCAGGCTCGAAGGAGAATTCGTTTCCTCTCGACGCCTCAGCCGCCAGCATCGCGCGCCCGTACGCCAACGAACCCCATAGTTCGAGATCCTTGAGCTCACTTTCCATGTCGTCCGATGTCCGGCCCCAAGGCC
>JBKPRM010000245.1:0-5469 GCA_046734555.1 Actinomycetota bacterium
GGGGATCAACACCTCCATCCGCGGGATCGCGAGCATCAGGCCGACGTCCGCGGGCGCGTGGTGCGTGCCGCCTTCGCTCGCGTAGTCGTAGGAGCCGCCGACGCCGACGAACGTGCCGGCGAGGCCCTGGTAGCCGAAGTCCAGCTTGAGCTGCTCGTACGGACGTTCAGCCATGAACGGCGACAGCGAATGGGCGACGGGCAAGAACCCCTCCATCGCGAAGCCGGCAGCCACCCCCACCATCGCCTGCTCCATGATCCCGATGTTGATCGCCCGGTCGGGATGCACCCCCATCGCATCGTCGAAGTACTGCGTGCTGATCTCGGACAGGACGAGGGCCACACGATCGTCTCGCTCGATCAGGTCGGACACCGTCGCGCCGAAGGCGCGTCGCATGTCGCGCATCACCACTCGCCTGCCGGGATGTCTGCGACCACTGCCGTCGGTCGATCCGCGATCCGCACCCGGAAGGCCCGCTCGAGGGCGGCGTGGTCATGTCCGTCGACGAGATGCACGTCCCAGCCGAACGAGCCGAGGCGGGCATCCCAGGGCGACATCGCGAGCTCCGAGCTGTGGTTGTCGATCACGAGCAGCGTGAGGTTGCCGAGACGCCGCTGAGGCGCAAGCAAGATCGCCTCCCAGTTCGAGCCCTCGTTCAGTTCTGCGTCCCCGCACAGGACGATGACTCGGGGCTCCGCGAGACCCTTGGCTCGCAGCGCCAGCGCGACGCCGACCGCCATCGGGAGCCCATGTCCGAGCGATCCTGTCGAGGCCTCGATGCCGGGCACCTGTGTCCGGTCGGGGTGCGAGCCGAGGTGACCGCCGTGCGCGAGGAACGCGTCAAGCCACTCCACGGGGAAGAACCCCTTCGCCGCGAGGATCGCGTACAGGGCTGCCGGACCGTGGCCCTTGCTGAGGATGAACCGGTCACGGTCTTCCGCACGGGGATCGCGCGGATCGACGTGCAGCACGAGGTCGTAGAGCACCCACAACGCATCGAGCGTCGATGTCGTGCTTTCCTCGTGCTTCTCATCGCCGGTCGCGCGCGCCAGCAGCGAGCGCACGTCATGCAGCGTCGCGACGGTGTCCATCGCGCGGGACCGTACAAGTTAAAGTGCCCTTGATGTCAAGGTCCGAGCTGTCGCGCGACGATCGCCTCACGATCGGTGAAGTCGCCGCCCGGAGCGGGCTCGCACCGTCGGCCATCAGGTTCTACGAAGCGGAAGGACTGATCCGGGCGGAACGCACGCCGAGCGACCGCCGTGTGTTCGCACGACATGTCCTGCGGCGGCTCGCGTTCATCTCCTCGGCACAGCGGGTGGGGCTCACGCTGCGCGAAGCCGCCGAGGCGCTCGCCAGCCTGCCCCCGGATCGCGCCCCGACGAAGGCCCAATGGGCCCAGGTGTCGCGGCGGTGGCGTCACGATCTCGATCGGCGGATCGCAGACCTCGAGGCGCTGCGCGACGACCTGACCTCGTGCATCGGGTGCGGCTGCCTCTCCCTGCAGACGTGCCGGCTGTTCAACACCGAGGACGCGGCCGCGTCACACGGGTCAGGGCCCCGATACCTGCTCGGCGACGACCCCGCTGAGGTCGTCGGTCACCAGGTGTAGACGGCGGCGACCGCCGCGCCGCGCTGCGTGACCTTCTCGATCTGTGCCCACGGGAACAGGATGCGCACCGCGTCATCACCGTCGCGCGAGAGCACCTCGATGCCGAACTGGTTCAGCTTGATGTCGATCGAGGGGTCGAACGTCTCCGTCCTCCCGCCGACGAACGTGATCTGGGTCTCCACCGCCGCCTCCCGCCGGCGCACCATGGCCGACGCCCCAGTATGCCCCGGGCGGTGAGGACGCGTCCTCCGCCGAAGGTCCCGGACCCGGCGAACCGCTGCACTACCGTTTCGGCCATGGCCACCGACGAGCGGTACGAACGCGGCCGCCAGCGCTTCCTCGAGGTCCACGACGAGAAGGCGCTGCGCACCGTCGAGGGGCTCGGCGAGCTCGGCCACCACATCGTCTCGTTCGTCTACGGCGACCTGTACACCGGGTCTGCGCTGACCGACCGAGACCGCGAGCTGGGCGCCGTTGTCGCCCTCACCGCGCTGGGCCGGTCGTCACAGCTGCCACAACACCTGCGTGCCGCACTGAAGACAGGTCTGTCGGAGGACGAGCTGCGTGAGGCGATCATGCTCACCGCGTCGATCGCCGGGTTCCCGCCGGCCATGAACGCGACGGCGACGCTGAAGAGTGTCCTGGCGGAACGCGATCGGCAGGAACCCTCGTGAGGACGCCGTCCGTCCGCGACGAAGCCGGCGGCGTGGTCGCGAAGTTCTTCGCCTTCGCGGTCGTGCTCGTGGTGCTCGCAGGCGGCGCCCTCTACACGTACGGGAAACACCAGCAGCCGCTCGCCTTCGACGGAGTCCACGCGATGAGCGGTGATGGCGAACACGACCCGCAGGCCGTCGCGTTCGCACAGGGAACGACGATCTCGATCGCCACGGTCGTGCGCAACGTGGGCCGCGTACCGGTGACGCTCGAGGGTCTGGCATTGGATCCGCCCGATCGGAGCGACGCACTCGTCCCGATCAGCCTCGGCCTCGGCGACGGTCACTCGCCGACGCTGTCGGCGACGACGTTCGCACCGCCGGCGCTGGAGCCCTCGTCCGGGATCGGCGTCGTGGTGACGTACGGCGTCAATCCGAACCTGTCGTGCTCGCAGCTGCCGGCGGTCGCCGCGGACGAGACGCTCCCGCCCGTCGAACTGCGTTTCTCCTCCTACGGGGTCGAGTCGACGCAGCTGGTACCGCTCGACGACGGCGCGCCCACGATCCACGGGCTCACGCGCGACCGGTGCCAAGCGGTCGTGTCCTGACGACCGGGCTCGCGAGCACCCCCGATATGCTGGCCGGATGAGCTTGCTGCGCGTCGAGGACCTGCCCGAGAACCTCGTGGCGCCGGTGCTCGTGGTCGCGTTCGACGGGTGGGTCGACGCGGCGGGCGCCTCGACGGCGGCCACCGAACATCTCGCGGACGGCGGCGCCCTCGTCGCGACGTTCGACGACGACACGCTCTTCGACTACCGATCGCGGCGTCCGCAGCTCGACATCATCGACGGGTCGCTGCACCGCCTCGTATGGCCGTCGATCCAGATCCACCGGCGGACGCTCGACGGGCGCGATGTGCTGATCCTGCACGGTCCGGAGCCCGACTTCCGATGGAAGGAGCTCGGTGATGACCTCGGCGCCTTCTGCCTGCGGGCCGGGGTGATGCAGTGGATCAGCCTCGGTGCGATCCCGGCGGCGGTGCCCCACACCCGTCCGGTGCCCGTCCTCGCGACCGCATCACGCGACGGCCTGCTCCACGAGGCCGACACGCAGGGACCGCCCGGGCTGCTGCGGGTGCCGAGCGCGGCGCTGTCGGCGGTCGAGCTGCCGGTGAGCTCTGCCGGCGTGCCGGCCGTGGGCTTCTACGCGCAGGTCCCCCATTACGTCGGCGGTCCCTACGCAGCCGCGAGCGTGTCGCTGCTGCGGCATCTGGGGCGCCACCTCGGGATCGAGATCCCGCTCGAGGATCTCGAGCACGAGGCCGACGCGCAGCGACAGCGTCTCGACGCCGCGGTCGCCGCGGATGACGACGTGCGCGAGCTGCTCGAGCGGATGGAGCAGCAGGATGAGCAGGAGCTCCCGAGCGGCGACGAGCTCGCCGCCGAGATCGAGCGGTTCCTGCGAGGCCAGTCCGACTAACGCCAGGAATCTGGGCGGGTCGGCACGAGCTCCGGCCGATCCTCGGCGGCGGCGACCACCCGCTCGTACTCGCGAACGGCGTGCCACGGGATCACGATCCGCCGTTGGTGGATCGTGCCGAGGGCGGCGTCCGCGCGGTCATCGACGAGCACCCCGATGCCCCACGCGACCAGCTCGAACCGATCCGAGGGGACGACGATCTCCTCGCCGGCGGGCGTGCCGTCGTCCGCCAGCACGCGGACCCGCGCGGTCGCCGGCTCCTCGCCGTCGGGCTCGCGCGGCGGCAGCCCCCATGCGACCCGTTCGATCCGGTGCCACGGGATCGTCTTGCGGCCGAGCGTTGCGCCGTGCTCTCCCTGCTCGAAATCGGCGAGCGGGCACGTCTCGGTCGAGCGCCCGCCGCGCCCATCGACCATCGTGATCGAGACCTCTCCGACGGATCCGTTCTGTGACATCGCGTCCTCCCGTCGCCCAAGGGTAGGCCGCTAGCATGCGGCCATGCCACCGCCATCCGACCGAACCTCGGTCCATCGCCACCCCGAACGGGCGGACCACGCGCGCGAGACGATCCATCGGATCTTGGACGAGGCGCTCACCTGCACGGTGGCCTGGGTCGATCCGGACGGGCGGCCCCGGGCGCTCCCGACGATCCAGGCGCGGATCGATGACGTCCTCTACCTGCACGGGTCACGTGCCGCGCGTGCATGGAAGGCGGCCGCCGCGGGCGTCGAGCTCTGCGTGGTGGCGACCGTGATCGACGAGCTGGTCCTCGCACGCACGTCGCCGCACCATTCGATGAACTACCGCAGCGCCGTGGTGTTCGGTCGCGCGCGCGAGGTGAACGACCGCGACGAGCTGTATGCGGCGGCCCGCGCGATCACGCGGCACGTGCTGCCGGGTCGCGAGGACGACGCCGCCGAGCCGGGCGACGCGGACTGGCGCGAAACGCTGATCGTCGCGATGCCGATCGACGAGGCGAGCGCGAAGGTGCGCACGGGGCCACCGGTCGATGACCCCGGCGACCTCGCCCTCGACGTCTGGGCGGGAACGTTGCCGTTGCGCACGGAGGTCGGGCCCCCGACCCCTGCGCCGGACCTGCGCGAGGGGATCGCGGAGCCTGAGTACCTGCGCGGGTATCGCCGGCCCTAGGTCGGGCTGAGCTTCACCACCCGCGGTTGGGAACCGTTGCGCGTGTGGCACCGCCAGGCGCCGTCGACCAGCCGGAAGACGGCCGTCACGCGATGCGGTAGCTGCTTCACCGTCCCGGCGCCGTCGTCCCAGGTGCCGGTGCCCTCGGCGTTGATCCAGGCGACGTCGCCGTCGACGGTCACGCGATGGTTCTCGTAGACGATCGTGAAGGACCCGGGGAGCTGGCGCATCCGCTCCACGAACGCCCGAAGCTCCGCCGGCCCAACGGCGTGCTCCTCCAGAGCCGATCGCCAGAGGGTCAGGTCGTCGTCGGCCGTGAACCCGGCGGCGACGGCGTCGACATCCCCTGCGGCGAAGGCATCATCGAGCCGAAGGAACGCCTCCCACACGACGACGCCGACGTTCATGGGCCCACGATAGTCCACGTCCGGTCCGCCGATGTGCTATATATCTCGCGTCGCTATATCGAACCGATATATCGGGTCGCCACAACGGCGCCGCTGCCTCGGCCCCGCGGAACGGACAAGAAGGGCGACGAACGGATGATCGAACTCGCGATCCTAGGCCTCCTCAAAG
>JBKPRM010000246.1:0-6365 GCA_046734555.1 Actinomycetota bacterium
CTGGCAGATGACGCCGATGCGATCCGAGTACTCGAACATCCTGTTGATCGCCGCGACGAACCGGGGCGACTCGCTCGACCCGGCGCTGCTTCGACCCGGGCGCTTCGATCGACGCCTCTATTTCGACGTGCCGACGAAACACGAGCGGCGTGATCTGATCGACTTCTTCCTCGCGCGCAAGGCCCACGACGAGGAGCTCGCCACCGACGAAGGTCGAGAGCGGATCGCGACCGAAACCTTCGCCTACACGCCCGTGATGATCGAGCATCTGTTCGACGAGGCGCTCTTGGTGGCGCTGCGCGACGGACGTCGGGAGATGCGCTTCCGCGATGTGATGGATGCGAAGTTCGACGAAGAGGTGGGATTGAAGCAGACGACCGCCTACACGGACTTCGATCGCGAAGCGGTCGCCACGCACGAGGCCGGACATGCGACGGTCGCGTATTTCGTGGGGACGGGCCGCCGGCTCGAGGTGCTGTCGATCATCAAACGGCGCGGGTCGCTCGGGTTGCTTGCCCACTCGGACGAGGAGGAGCGTCTCACCCGCACGCGCTCGGAGCTCGACAACAGCATCGCGATCGCCCTCGGTGGGCTGGCGGCCGAGGAACTGTGCTTGGGCGAATCGGGGACGGGACCCGGCGCCGACCTCGCGACCGCGACGGCGCTGGCGGCGCAGATGGTCGGATCGTTCGGGATGGCCGGCTCGTTGATCAGCTACGAGGCCGTCGCCGATGGACCGCTGTCGCGCTCGAACCTGGTCGGCAAGGTCCTCGCGAACACCGAGACCAAGCAGAAGGTGGAGGACATCCTCGAGACCCAGCGCTCGCGGGTGACCGAGGTGCTCGCCGAGAACCGGGACGTCCACGGTGCGCTCGTGGCCGCGCTCCTCGAGCGCGACGAACTCGTGCGCGACGAGATCCTCGAAGTCATCGAGAAGGCGATCGCGAACCGTCCGTAGTTCCCGGGAAGGGAGCTCGCCGCCGTAGACTCGCTGCATGACCGCTTCGTACATCGTCGCGGGCGTCCGTACCCCGATCGGCCGATTCCAGGGGGGCCTGGCGCCGTTGCGAGCGGTCGACCTGGGTGCAACCGTGATCCGCGCCGCGTTGGCGCGCTCGGGCCTCGATCCCGGACACGTCGACTACACGATCATGGGCCACGTGCTGCAGGCCGGGCAGGGGCAGATCACCGCGAGGCAGGCGGCCGTGGCGGCCGGCATCCCGATCGACGTGCCGGCGATCACGATCAACAAGGTCTGCCCCTCGGGGTTGTCATCGATCGCGATGGCCGACCAGATGATCCGCGCGGGGGAGCTCGACGTCGCCGTCGCGGGCGGCATGGAATCGATGACGAACGCGCCCTACGTGATCCCGCGCGCGCGCAGCGGCGCCAGGCTGGGCGACGCCGAGATGCTCGACGTGATGATCCACGACGGCTTGTGGTCCGCCTTCGACGATCACCACATGGGGGCGGGGACCGATGCGTTGAACCGAGAGTACGGCGTCGAGCGCGAGGCCCAGGACGCGTGGGCCGTGCGGTCGCACCAGCGTGCAGCCGCGGCGTGGGACGCGGGGCGGTTCGACGACGAGGTCGTCCCGGTCGACGTGCCGCAGCGCAAGGGCGAGCCGGTCCTCGTGTCTCGCGACGAGGGGATCCGCCCCGACACGTCGATCGAGCGATTGGCGCAGCTGGGGCCGGCGTTCACCGAGGACGGGAGCGTGACCGCGGGCAACGCGTCGCAGATCAGCGACGGCGCCTGCGCCGTCGTCGTCGCGAGCGACGCGGCGGTCGAGCGCCTCGGTCTCACCCCGATCGCACGGATCGAGGCCTACGGCATGTCTGCCGACCGGTTCGCTTCGCTGCACACGGTGCCGGCGCTCGCGCTCGAGAAGGCGCTGAAGAAGGTCGGCGTCGCCGCGACCGATCTCGGCGTCGTGGAGATCAACGAAGCGTTCGCCGGGGTCGCCGTGCATGCGACGCGGATGCTCGGCATCGACGAAGCCGTCGTGAACCCGAACGGGGGAGCGGTCGCGCTCGGGCACCCGATCGGCATGAGCGGCGCTCGGATCGTCTTGACCGCGGCTCTGGAGATGCACCGACGTGGCGCCGAGCTCGGGGGCGCGGCGATCTGCGGCGGCGGTGGCCAGGGCGACGCCTTGATCGTGCGCCGCGCATGACCGGCGCACGGCCCGCGGATCAGGACTTGCGGTCGCCCTGCAGCTGCGCGAAACGGCGGAGCTCGGCAGCCAGCTCCTGATGGGCGGCCTCGGCCTCCCACTCGTCCCCCGGTGCGTCGCCCCCGTGTTCGCCATCGAGCTCGTCGACCGTGATCGAGAGCTTCGCCGAGACGCCGGTACCCGCCCCGTCTGGGAGGAACACGCGGAACGCCGAACCACCGTCGGTGGGCTCAGCCTTGATGGACCCGCCCTGGATCTCCGCGAAGGTGCGCACGATCGATGACACGACGGACTCCACCGGCTGACCGGGGTCCTCGACGGACAGTTGCGCGCCGCCCTCAACCGGGCGCAGGCGCACGACGATCGTCTTGCCTCCCTGGGTGCGCTCGGTCGACGCTTGCAGCAGACCGGACAAGATCCGCTCGGTGCGTTGCGCATCGATCCTGATCTTCAGCGGCTCGGCGATGACGCGGATGTCGTGGTCCGCGTCGGCGCTCGTTTCCTCGACGACGCGCGCGACCAGTGCCTCCATGTCGGTCCGCTTGATCGACAGCTCCGCGGTGCCGGTGGCGAGCTTCTCGGCGTCGGCGATGTCGGCGACCGCGTGGTCCAGGCGGCGCGTGTAGGTCGCGAGCTGCTTCATCAGCTGCGCCTGGTCCTTGCCGTCCTTCTTGTGCTTGAGCAGCTTCGTGATCCCGTCGATCTTCGCGATCGAGCGCTTCGCGTCGACCGACAGCTCCTTCAGCAGGGGGCTCGTCGCGCGGCGGTCCTGCAGCGCGCCCGCGTCGATCGCGGCCGACGTTGCCGCGGCGACCTCGCGCTGGGCTGTCGCGTCGCGTGTGGTCGCGACGTCTTGCTCGCGCATCTCGCGCAGCGCCTCGGACATCTGGTGGGTGCGCATCTCCGCCTCGACCACGTCGGCGCGCTCGACCGCGCTCTCGAGTTCCGCCTCGAGGTCGCGGACCCGGTCCTCGGCCGCGATCAGCTTCTCGGTCTGGCCGGCGAGCCGCTCCTGCGTCACCCGCAGCAACTCGTCGATCTGCGCCCTGCCCTGGTCGTCGGCCAGCTCGAGCTGCCGGCGAGCCTCGAAGTCCTGCAGGCGCCGGTTCAGCTCGTGGTTGTCTGCACCCGCGCCGTCGAGTTGGCGAACGAGCTTGTCGACGCGCGCCTGCAGCTCGTCGCGCTCGTGCGCGGCGCTCGCGGCGACCTGCTCGGCCTCCTCTGCGCGCTGACGCTCCATCTCGAGCTCCCCGCGCACGTCCTCGATCGCGTTGTCCGCACGGGTGAGGTCGGCCTGCGCGGACACGAGCGAGCGCCGGATGTCGTCGGCCTCCTTGTGAGCTTGCGAGACCGTGGTCGAACGCTCCTTGATCTCGCGCTGCAGGGCTTTCGTCTCCTCCCGAGCCTGCTGGAGCTGCCCATGGGCCTCGAGGACCCGCTGTTCGCGGCTCTCGGCCTCGGCGCGGGCGGCGGTGAGATCCTCTCGGACCGCGTCGAGATCGAGACGCACCGTTTCGAGCTCCGCTGCCGCGCGGCGGGCCGTCGCCTCCGCCTCGAGCACGCGGTCCGCGATGTCGGCCTCCGCCTGTTGGACCTGCGCCTGGTACGAGGCTTCCATCTCCGTGAGCTGGCGCTGGAACGCCTCACGGGTGTCGCGGACCTTCTCTTCGAACTCTGCCTCACGCTCGACGAGATCCGCACGGTGGGAAGCCTCGCGGCTGTCGAGCTCGGCCTGCAGCGTGCGCAACTCCTCGTCGAGCATCGTCGCGCGCTGCTCTTCGTTGCGGAGCGCGCGGAGCTCGGTCCGCGCGTCGTCGAGCTCGCGGCGAGCCCGCTCAGCGATCGTGTTCGCGGTGGCGAGGTCGTCCTTCGAGCGGAGCAGCTCGATGTGTGTCGCGTCCAGCTCGATCTGCAGGTCGCTCTCGTCACCCTCGGCCGGCCGGCCCGTCCGGACGACGGCCTCGCGGAGGTCGGCCCGCGCGCGTTCGAGCTCCTCGCGCAGGTCTCTCGCTTCAGCCTCCAGCGCGGCGACACGGCCCTCGTCGGCTTCGACGGGCGCGCGGAGCGCGTCTCGCAGCTGATCCTCCAGGCGCCCGCGCTCGGCCGTGAGCGTGTGCAGCTCCTCCTCCAGGCTCCGCGCGCGTCCCTCGGCGCGCAACGCACGCTCCTCGAACTCCGGATCGGCGGCGCGGGGCTCGCGGGCGAGCTCGCGGAAGCTCTGCAGCTCCTCCAGCGCCTTGCGGTACTGGTCTTGGAGCAGCGCCAGGCGGTCCTCGGCCGCCGTGGCGCGCTCCTCGGCGCGACGTCGCGCCTCCCCCTCTTCCCGCAACCCCGGCTGGGGCCTGGCCGGACGCGCCGCCGGCTGCGGCGCCGCGGCCGGCTTCGGCTGATCGACGACCTGGGCGGGCTGCTCGGCGACCACGGACAGGAGCCGAGCGACCCCGAACACCGCGAGTCCGAGCACGATCAGCATGCCGAACAGGAACATCGCGTTCGTGTTCCACGGGTTGTCGGCGGTCGCGATCGGTGTGTCCGAGCGGGTCAGCTCGACGGCGGCGGGGGTGCCGACCCCCGAACGGAACGTGAATGGGAGCAACACGGAGACCGTGCCCTCATACGTGCTGACCTGCGGGTTGCCCTTGAGCGCCTCGCGGATCCGATCCTTCTCGCCGGGAAGGTCGTTGCCGATCCTGCCCTCCTCGGTGCTGTACAGGACCGTGCCCTCGGGTGAGTACATCGTCACCTGGTCGAAGTCGCTCGGGTCGACGATGACGTTCTTGATCTGGCTCGAGAGCTCGGCAGCCCGATCGGTGCCGACCGGCGCGGTGAGGTCGCTGGGCTCGAACAACAACGAGAGGGAACTGTCGGCGATCGCCTGCGCCTGGGAGATGACCATCGCCTCGGCGTTGCGCTTGGCCCGGACGCCCATCAGCATCGAGCCGATGATCCCGATGATCAGCAATCCGCCGAGGACCCCCAGCAGGATCCTGGCGATACGGCTGTAACTCTTCAGTGAAGCGATCATCTCCCGCCCCTCGTCGGTGCGTTGCGCCGTCCTCGTTCCGACCCCCTCCGGTTGGTTCGAGCTGGTCTCCGTGAGTGGTTATCGGCAGGTCCCTGGATGAGATTCAGTGGTCCGCCGACGTAGGACCGGCGCGGGACCCAGGTCCAACGGCCTCCCCGAGGCGGGGGACTAGGCGGGACGAGCGCCGCGAAGCACGCGCGTGGTAGCGGCGGCCTCGTCCTTCTCGAGCACGATCAGGTCCTCGAGCAGCTCGTGCATCTGCTCCACGTGTGAGACCAAGATCACGAGCCGGTCCGCGCCGTCGCGGATGAGGTGCTCGATGCCGCGCATCGCACGCTCGATGTGCTCGGGGTCCAGGCTGCCGAACCCTTCGTCCAAGAAGAAGGAGTCCAGGCGTCCGCCGCCCCGCGTCACCATCTCGGCGAGCGCGAGCGCCAGGGCAAGCGAGGCGAGGAAGGTCTCGCCGCCGGACAGCGAGTCGGCCCCGCGGATCGACCCGCCACCGTTCACGTCGACGATCCGGAAGGAGCCGTCGTCGCTGAACCGGAAGTCACCGTCGGTGAGCTCTTCGAAGTGGGTGCTCGCGATCTCGGCCAGCGCGGCGCGCTCCTCGTCGAGCAGCCAGGCGAGGAACTTCGAGGGCTGCAGGTCCTCGCGGAGTCGGCGCGCGAGCGCGAGGCGCTCGCGCGCTGCGGTCATCCGGGCATCGAGATCCTCGCCGTCGGCGAGGATCCGTTCCAGTCCGCTGACCCGCTCGTCTGCCTGCGCGGCACGGATCTGGGCCTCGGTCGTGGCCTGGCCGACGTCGGCGCCGGGCGGGAGGTCGGCCCCCCGGAGCAACCCGAGCCGGCTGTCCTCGATCTCGCGCAGCGCCGACATTGAGGTGTCGCGTTCCTCGACGGCCGCGACCGTCCGGTTCTCGAGCTCTGCCATCAGTCGCTCGAAGGTCTCGCCCACGTCGGCGCCCGGGACCGGGTCGACGCCGAGCGAACCCTGCGCGGCCGCGAGGCGCTCCCGGATGCCGGCGAGCAGCTGTCCCGCCTCGGTCGCCACCCGCCGGACCTCATCGAGTCGGGCGCGGGCCGCCCGCTCGTGCTCGGCCGCGGCGCGCGCGGCCTCCTCCGCATCCCGGAGCTCCCGTCGGCGTTCCTCCAGCAGGGTGC